>NZ_VMBJ01000024.1:0-64288 GCF_010608305.1 Stenotrophomonas sp. AS012628
CAACCCAGAGCCGCTTTGGCTTTGGCTTTGGCTTTGGCCTCTGCAGGTGCAGGGCTGCAAGCCCTGCAAAGCAACTACGTCACCCAGCCTGCAATCACCAGCAGGGCGAGGATCGCCAGCCACAGCAGCAGCATCCGCCACACCAGGCTCATCGCATCACGCAGGTCCGGCAGCCGCTGCCACACCGGCAACAGCCCCGCCTCGGTGTAATCGTGCGCGTCCTCGCGCAGCTCGGCGTTGACGCTGGCCCGCGCCACCGCGCCCAGGAACCCGATGTTGCCGGCCAGGCGCTCACCATGGGCCTGGCGCCAGGCCTTCCACGCCGTATCGAAGTTGCCCACCAGCGCCATCGAGAACGCCATCAACTGCGCCACCGGCCATTCGATCCAGCCCAGCAGGCGCTGCGCCAGCGCCAGCGGCTCCACCGGCACGCGGGCACGCATCGGGCTTTCCGCCATCAATGCCAGCAGGCGATAGCCCAGCGCACCGGCCGGGCCCAGCAGCAGGAACCAGAACAGCACCGCGAACCAGCGCCGCAGTGCATTGAGCACGGTCGCCTCGACCAGCGAGGGCACGTCCTCGCGCAGGCTGCCCCCGGCCGACTGCAGGTTGCGCACGGCCGCCTGTCGTGTCGCCGCGTCATCGGCATCGATGATGGCCTCGATATCGCGGTCCAGATCGCGTGGCCCCCAGCACCAGGCCAGCACGCCCACGCCCAGCAACAGCGACGGCAGACCGAACAGCACCCCGCGCAGCAACCACGCCAGCAGCACCATCAGCAGCAGCGGCGGCAGCAATGCCAGGGCCACGCCTGCCTGACCCTGCCAGGCCTTGCCGCCGCGCGCGTCCAGCCAGCCCAGCCAGCGCCGGAAGCCGTCGAAACGGCGCAGCGAGGCGGCAGCGGCCGGGGCAACATGGCCCAGGGCCAGCGCCACCAGCACGGCGGCCAGAGTGGTGAACATGGCAGGTCTCCCTACGAAACAGAACGCTCGGCGCCGCTACCTTACCTGTCGCAGCGGCGCCCTCAGCGGTGAACCGGACTGTAACCCGGGCCGTGTTCAGGTGGCGGCAATACAGCTGCCATGAACGGACCGGCAGCGGTTCGGGTTCAGCCCTTCTGCTGGCGGTACCAGTGTTCGATCAGGCCGCGCGAAATCGAGATCGGCGGCGACAGGCGGATGCCCTGGCCATCGTCCTCCACATCGCGTGCCAGTGCCGCGCCCACCTCGTCGGCGCTGAACCAGCGCGCGTCTTCCAGCTCGCCATCCACGGTCGGCAGGTCATCCTGCGCCTGTGCACGGAAACCGATCATCAGCGCGCCCGGGAACGGCCACGGCTGCGAGCCGAGGTACTGGCAGGCGGTCACCCGCACCTTGCTCTCCTCGTGCACTTCGCGCACCACGGTCTGCTCGAAGGTCTCGCCGGGTTCGACGAAGCCGGCCAGCACCGAGTAACGCCGCGGTGCCCAGTTGGACTGCCGGCCCAGCAGCAGCCGGCCCTGGTTTTCCACGGCGACGATCACGGCGGGATCGACACGCGGGTAGTGCTCGGTGGAACACTGCGCGCAACGACCGACGAAGCCGCCACGGGCAAACGCCACGGCGCCGCCGCACACACCGCAGAAGCGGGTGCGCGAATGCCAGTAGGACATGCCGCGGGCATAGCTGAAGGCGGTCGCATCGGCCATCGACCACAGCAGAGCGGCCTGGCGCAGGTCGAGGCGACGTGGTGCGGTGACCGTGACGCCGGCGGCTTCAACCGAGAACCACGCTTGTTCCCCGCGCAGGCCGAGGAAGATCGCGGAGCCGGGACCACCACCGATGTCGGCGCCGGTCAGCGCCAGCGGCTGGTCGTCATCGCCGGTGAAGGCGCTGCCGTCCTGATCGAGCACGAGAATGCGCGCACCCGGCCACAGGCGCGCCAGTGCATCGGCATCGTCGCGCAGGGCATCGGCGCGCTCCAGCGGTTCGCCAACGAAGGCGAAACCGGAAAGCGGCGAAGAAGTATTGGGCATCCGGCAAGCGTGCCGCCAATCGATGCGGGTGGCAAGGTCGGCGCTGTGCGCAATCTGCTGTTGTGGGCTGGAGGGCACAGAGCATCCACGCATGGCGTGGATCTACTGATCCGCTCTGGCAGGTGCCAACCTTGGTTGGCACATCCTGGCCACAGGGCTCTTACATGCTGAAGCTGCTGCCGCAGCCGCAGGTGGTCTTCGCGTTCGGGTTGCGAATCACGAACTGCGCACCGGTCAGGCTCTCGGTGTAATCCACCTCGGCGCCCATCAGGTACTGCAGGCTCAGCGGGTCGACCAGCAGGGTCACCCCGCTGGTCTGTACCGCCAGGTCGTCCTCGGCACGGTTCTCGTCGAACTCGAACCCGTACTGGAAGCCCGAACAGCCACCGCCTTCGATGTACACGCGCAGGGCCAGGTCGGGGTTGCCCTCTTCCTGGATCAGGGATTTGACCTTGGCGGCCGCCGACTCGGTGAAGTTCAGCGGGCGCTCCAGCGACTGGTAATCGGGCGCGGCAACCGGGGTGGTGCCGGGCAGGGAGACTAGCGTGCTCATGCCGTCAGCATGGGGGTGCCGACGATGGCTTTCAAGCCATCGCCTCGGCCAGCTTGCGGCGTGCGGCGGTGTCACCCTTGCCACCATTGGCCTCTTCGCCTTCCGGAGCCGGCAGGGCGGCCATCGGGGCGCTGGCATGGATCAGGCGACCGTTCAGCTGGGCGCCCGCATTCATCTCCACCACCTGGTAATGGACGTTGCCATTGACCCGTGCGCTCGGGGTCAGTTCGACCTTCTCGGTGGCATGCACGTCGCCGTCCAGGCGGCCACTGATGACCACCACCTGGGCACGGATCTCGCCCTCGATCACGCCATGCTCGGCGACCGTCAGGGTCGCGCCACTGGCGCCTTCGGCGGCGATCACCTTGCCGTGGATGCGGCCTTCCACATACAGGCCCCCACTGAATTCCACATCACCGCGGATCACCACCTGGTTGCCGATCAGGGCATCCACCACCAGCTGGCCTTCACGGTTGGATTTGCTGCTTCCGAACATCTGCCTACTCCCCTTTGCTGGCCGGCGCACCGGCCTGTTTCCAGTCGAATACCTGGGTGGTACCCCCCGTACCACTCCCCAATGTCACCCGCACGCGTTGCGGGGTGAAGTCAGCCGGCAGCATCACGCTGCCGGTGAGCTGCTGGAAGTACCGGAACGAGTAATCCTGTCCCGGCACCTTGCTGCGCTGGTGCAGATCATCCCAGCTGATCGTGGCCAGCTTGCCGTTCTTGACGCCTTCCACGGTGAAGCGCATCTGCCCCTGGCTGATGGCGCCACGGTTGAGGTTCTGGGTCAGCACCGCGGTGTACTGCCAGGTGCCGGCCGCTTCCGGGCTGAACTCGATCGAATGGGTGTTCAGGCCCTTGCGCTGGCTGGTGGAGCCCACCAGGCGCTCATAGAAGGCGACGTCGGCGCGCAGGCCGGCGATTTCCTCATCGCGCTCGGCCAGCGAGGACTGCACCTCGGTATTGGCGGCGCGGCTGATGCGGTCGGAAGCTTCCAGCGTGGCCTGCTTCTGGCGCAGTTCGGTCAGCTGCGCCTGCAACGTCTCGGCACGCTTCTCGGCAGCCTGCAGGCGCTGGCCTTGTGCATCGCGCGGCGTGGCCATCCAGCAGCCACCCAGCACCGCCAGCACCAGGCTGAGCAGCCAGATGCCGCCGATCACCAGCAGGCGGCGACGGTCGGCCGGTGGTTGTGGTGCGCCGGGCAGGCGGACCTGCACGCGCATGGGAGGACGGTTGGTCATGGGTGGATTCCGGGGCATCGCGAGGGCGACACCGGTACGGCCCCTGTGGCAAACGACGGGCTAGTGTATGACAGGACGGGTGGGTTTCCTGCGCAGTGGCGAGCCACGGTCTGTGGCGTTCAGGCATGCCATCGTTGATAGTGTGGTCCCCTGCACAGTTCCGTCGCCGGAGCATCGCCATGACCGAAGCCCACCTGTTCGTGATCGGCATCCTGCTGGCCTGGCTGGCCGGCATCCGCGTCTACCTCACCGTGTTCGGTGTCGGCCTGGCCGGCCTGCTCGGCTGGGTCGACCTGCCGCCGGCCCTGCAGGCCACTGAATCGTGGTGGGTGCTGGGCACCTCGGCGGCGCTGGCGGTGACCGAATTCTTCGCCGACAAGATTCCCGGCGTCGACTCGGCGTGGGATCTGGTGCAGACCCTGGCACGCGTGCCAGCGGGGGCTTTCCTCGCCGCCGCCACGCTGTCGCCGGATGGGCAGCTGGGCACCGGTGCGCTTGCCGCCGGTGCCGGTGTGGCACTGGCCAGTCATGGCCTGAAGGCCGGCACCCGCGCCCTGCTCAATACCTCGCCCGAGCCTGCCAGCAACTGGGTGGCCTCCGCCGCCGAGGACACCGTGGTGGTCGGTGGCCTGGCCCTCGCCCTGGCACACCCGTGGATCGCGCTGATCGTGGTGCTGGCCTGCAGCCTGGCCGGTGCGCTGCTGGTGTGGCTGGTCTGGCGCGCCCTGTGGAAGGGTGTGCGCTGGCTGGCACGCGGTGCGTCGCCCGACAGTCCACGCCAGCCCGGTACCGGTTGATCGCCGGGCTTGTCGCATAATGGACGCGAACACCAGGAGCACCGATGGCCGCAAACGAATCCCCCGCGGGCGCCCGCCCGGGACGCGCTGAAACCCCTCCGGCCGATCATTGGCAACGCTGGACTGCTGAACCGGCGAACGCCGTCGCCGCAGCGCCGGCAGCAGTTCCGCCGCTGGCAGCCTCCGACGCACCTGCATCGATCGGCAGCGCACCACCGCCGCTGCCGGGCCCGGCCGTGCTGGCCGAGGCTGGCAACAACGACCAGGCGCCGCCGCCCTCCGATTCGCCCTACCGCGTGCTGATCGTCGAGGACGACCGCGCGCAGGCCCTGTTCGCACAGAGCGTGCTGCATGGCGCCGGCATGCAGGCCATCGTGCACAGCGATGCCGACGGTGCGTTGCAGGCGATCAAGGAGCATCGCCCCGACCTGATCCTGATGGACCTGCACCTGCCCGGCCTGGACGGCATGCGCCTGACCGCGCTGATCCGCCAGCAGCCTGGCCTGCAGTTGCTGCCGATCGTGTTCCTGAGCGGCGATCCGGATCCGGAGCGCCAGTTCGAAGTGCTCGACAGCGGCGCCGACGATTACCTGAGCAAGCCGATCCGGCCGCGCCACCTGATCGCCGCCGTGGCCAACCGCATCCGTCGCGCACGTGCGCAGGCGGCAACCCTGCCCGGTGCAACCGGCGCACCGGCCACCAGCAATCCGGAAACCGGCCTGCCGACGCGTCACCACGTGCTGCAGCAGCTCAATGCCGCCCTCGCCCATCGCGACCGGGGTGGCGTGTTCTTCGTTGAAGTGGCCAGCGCGCTGGGCCTGCGAGAACGCTATGGCTACGCCGCCTTCGAGCGCCTGATGGTGCAGGCCGGGCAGCGCCTGGCCGAGGCCGGCCATCCACACCTGCTGGCACGCCTGAACGACAACAGCTTCCTGCTGCTGGCCCGCAATACCGATGAAGACAGCCTGGAAAGCATCGCCGCGACCCTGCGTGAGCAGCTCTCGGCGCGCGCCTTCGTGATCCGCGACGATGAATCGGTGCACCTGCGCGGCGTGGTAGGTTACGCGCCGCTGTCGCCGGGCTTCGACGATGCCAACGCTGCACTGGAAGCGGTCGAGCGCACCACCCTGCAGGCACGCCTGCTCAGCGCCGGCGTGGCGGGCCACGTGCACCGCCAGGCCGTCACCGAACAGGAACACCTGGCACTGCTGGAAGGCCAGCTGGAGCTGGCCTATCAGCCGATCGTCGCCGTCGCCGGTGGCAACACCGCGCAGTACCAGCTGCTGCTGCGCCTGCGCCAGGCCGATGGCACGGTGCTGGCGGCCGGCCAGGTAATTCCCGCCGCCGAGGCGGCAGGCCGCATCGCCGACCTCGACCAGCAGGTGATGGACCATGCGCTGGGCCTGCTGGACCTGTACCGGCACGCAACGCAGCCGCTGAACCTGTTCGTCTCGCAGTCGCTGCGCACTCTGCAGCGCGATGCCTTTGGCGACTGGCTGCTGGAATCACTGCAGCAGCGTGACCTGCCCGGCAGTGCTCTGGTGATCGACGTGCGCCTGCCCGACGCGCTGATCCACACCGTGCCGCTGCAGCAGTTCTGCCAGCGCATGGCCGGCGCCGGCGTGCGCTTCTGCCTGAGCCAGTTCGAGCCCAGCGGCGAAGCCGATGCACTGCTGACCCAGCTGCCGCTGTCGTTCGTGCGCATGGCCGCGCGCTTCTCCAGCAGCCATTCCAACCCGGCCACGCGCGAGGAACTGCGCAAGGCGATCGAACAGGCGCATGCGGCCGGGCTGCAGATCATCGGCCAGCAGATCGAAGACCCGCAGGCCGCGGCCGCGATGTGGGTCGGCGGCGTCGATTACATCCAGGGCAACATGGTGCAGTCGGCCGGCAGCGACCTGAACTTCGACTTCCACAACGCGGTGCTCTGACGTGCCGCTGTGGGGCGTGCTGCTGGTTGCCCTGACCGCGGCCGCCATGGCGATGCTGTTGGGCCTGCGCCTGCGCACGCGCGGCCGGGCACTGGCCCAGCTGCAGCGCGAGCACAGCGCGCTGGCCGCCGACCGCGACCAGCTGCGCCATACCACCGAACGCCAGGGCCAGCTGGAACAGCAGCTGCTGCAGGCCAAGCAGGCCGCCGAAGCGGCCGTGCTGGCCAAGGGCGAGTTCCTGGCCACGATGAGCCACGAGATCCGCACCCCGCTCAACGGCATCCTGCCGATGCTGGAGCTGATCGCGCGCGGGCCGCTGGGCGAGGACCAGCGGCAGATGCTGGCCACCGCTTCTGCCAGTTCACAGCAGCTGCTGCGCATCGTCGACGACATCCTCGACTACTCCCGGCTGGAAGCACAGGCGCTGGAACTGGAGATCACCAGCTTCAACCTGCGCGACCTGCTCGATGGCGTGGTGCAGCTGATGCAGCGGGCCGCCGACGCCAAGGGCCTGGTCCTGGGCCTGCAGCTTGACCCATCGGTGCGCCTGCCGGTGCGCGGCGACCCCGTGCGCCTGCGCCAGGTGCTGAGCAACCTGCTGGCCAACGCAATCAAGTTCACCGCCCGCGGCCAGGTGCAGCTGCGCGTGCTGCGGCTGGGCGAAGGTGCCGCGCAGCACCAGCTGCGCTTCGAGATCATCGATACCGGCATCGGCATCGACGACACACTGCAGGCACGCCTGTTCCAGTCCTTCAGCCAAGCCGACGCATCCACCACCCGCATCTACGGCGGCACCGGCCTGGGCCTGGCCATCTGCAAGCGCATCATCGACCTGATGCACGGGCAGATCGGCGTGCAGTCCACGCCTGGCCAGGGCGCTACGTTCTGGTTCGAGATCCCGCTGCTGAAGGTTCCTGGCGACCTGCCGGCGATGGCGCGCGCGCCAGCACCGCTGCTGCTGTTCAGTGCCGATGCAACGCTGCAGGCACGCATCGAGCGCATCGCGGCCCATCATGGCCTGCTGGTACACGCCATGGCGCAGCTCGATGCCGTGGTCGAGCGCCTGCGCGCGGTGCCGAGGCCCGGGCAACCGGCACCGACCTGGCTGCTGGTCGATGCACGTGCGCGCCGCATCGGTGAAGCGACGCTGCAACAGGCGTTGGCCGAACGTGGCGAGGACGATGCCCTGCAGGTGCTGTGGCTGCAGGACGATACCCTTCCGGCACGCCCGCGCCAGCGGCAGCTACCCTCGCATTTCGACGACGCTGCGCTGCATGCACTGCTGGCTGCACCGGTCGCGCATGCGCGCCCTGCCGCGCTGCTGGCCAACGCCGAACAGGGACAGCCCACGCCCACGCTGCCGCCGTTGCACCTGCGCGTGCTGCTGGTGGAAGACAACACGGTCAACCGGATGGTGGCCGAGCATCTGCTGCGCGTATTCCAGTGCGAGGTGCGCAACGCCGCCGATGGCGAGCAGGCGCTGGCCGCCCTTCGCGAAGGCGGCGTGGATGTGGTGCTGATGGATTGCCAGATGCCGGTGCTGGACGGCTACGCCGCCACGCGCCACTGGCGTGCGGAAGAAGCGGAAACCGGGCGCACGCGGTTGCCGATCATCGCGATGACGGCCAACGCCATGGCCGGTGATCGCGAGCGCTGCCTGCAGGCCGGCATGGACGACTATCTGTCCAAGCCGATCGCACGTGCCACGCTGCATGCGCTGTTGCAGCGCTGGGGTGGCGGGAAAGCTGCATCACCTGGACAGCCTTCTGTAGAACCGAGCCATGCTCGGCTGACGGCCAATTGCAGTCGCACGCCATCAGCCGAGCATGGCTCGGCTCTACAGAATCCGGAAAAGCAGGTGGCGCCAGCACCGCAACCGGTGCTCGACCGTGATGTGCTGGACGAACTGCACGCGGTGATCGGCGATACCGCCCTCCAGATCGTCTCGGTGTTCCTGGAGGATGCGCCGGCGATGGTGCAGCAGCTGCAGCAGGCCGCGCAGAACGGCGACGAACCCCGCCTGCAGGCGGTCGCGCACAGCCTGAAATCATCAAGCGCGAACGTGGGGGCCTTGTCGCTGTCGGCGGTGGCGCAGCGGATCGAACATGAGGCCCGCAGCGGCAGCCTGCAGCGCCCCGCCGTAGCGGTAGCGCTGCTGGTTGCCGAATTCGCCCGTGCGCGCGTGGCACTGACGGGCTACCTGGCACAGCATCGCGCCGGCCAGGCCGGCTGAGTCAATCTTCCAGCTTGCTCAGCAGGTACTTCGGCTCGCCGATGCGCTCGATCAGGTCGAGCTGGGTTTCCAGCCAGTCGATGTGCTCTTCTTCCGAGTCGAGGATCTTCACGAACAGCTGGCGGCTGACGTAGTCACCCACCGAATCGGAATAGGCCACGGCCTCGCGCAGGGTGACCACGCCATCGCGTTCCAGCGACAGGTCGCACTGCAGGATCTCGGTCGGGTTCTCGCCGATGCGCAGCTTGCCCAGCGCCTGGAAGTTCGGCAGGCCTTCAAGGAACAGGATGCGGTCGGCGAGCATGTCGGCATGCTTCATCTCGTCGATCGATTCCTTGTACTCATGTTCGGCCAGTTCCTTGATGCCCCAGTTCTTCAGCATCTTGGCGTGCAGGAAGTACTGGTTGATCGCGGTCAGCTCGTTGTAGAGGACCTTGTTGAGGAATTCGATGACCTTGGTGTCGCCCTTCATGGGGATGCTCCTGCACGCTGAAAACGCAGGCACTTTAACGCCTTGCGTGCGGTCGTGAAGGAACGCGAATCGTGCGCATTGGCCTATGCGGCCACGCGTGAAGGATGCGGAAGCGCGGCGTCAACGCGCCGCGAAAGAGGCGTCAGGCGACCTGGGCCAGACCGAGGACCGGCAGCGGCAGATCGTGGGTGGCACGTGCCTTGGCCAGCAGGTCGCCGGCCATGTCTAGGCAGGAACCGCAGGTCGCGCCACAACCGGTACGCATGGTCAGCTCGGCCACCGTGCTGACGCCATGGCTGGCGGCTTCGCGGATCTGGTGGTCGGTGACTCCGTTGCAGATGCAGACGTACACAGGCGTGAACCGGGCTGACAGGCCAAGAGTGGCCTGTTGGCTATTCCAATGGAAACGAGAATGGTTGTCAATCAGAGACCTGAACCATTCTCGATACGGTTCAGAGTGCGATCGAATACAACAGGGCCAGCACCGGCGTACTGAAGAACATGGTCAGCCAGTGCAGGCCACCGCCTGCCGCCCTCAGGCGCAGCAGGTAGTCCGCCAGATACAGGGCACCGGCACAGTTCACCAGGATGAGGACCATGCCCAGCCCAAGCGGGATCGTTGCGCTGCCGCCAAGCACCACCACGCCCAACACCATCCAGGGCAGGCTGGCCAGCCGGACAACCAGGCCCTGCTGGAGATACCCGGCGGGGACGCGTTGTGACGGATCGACCCGCGGCCTGCGCGGCCTCCCCATCAAACCGCCCCCGGCTCACCCTTGGCCTTGCGCGGCCAGTAGCCACCGCGCTTGGGCGTGCGCTTACGGGGCCTGTCGTGGCCGGCAGCGTGACCCGGCATCCAGGCCTCCGCAGCGCTCTTGGGCATGGCGGTGACGCCCTGCCCGGCCACCCCGCGCGCCAACGGCGCCAGATGTCGCAGAGCGCGCGCATAGACGCCACGCTTGAACATCACCACGTGCTCCACCGGGTACCAGAAGTCCACCCAGCGCCAGTGGTCGAACTCGGGTGAATCGGTATGGTCCAGCTGCACATGTGATTCGTCGCCGGTCAGGCGCAGCAGGAACCAGACCTGCTTCTGGCCGATGCAGACCTGCCGCTCATTGCGGCGGATGGCCCGCGCCGGCAGCTTGTAGCGCAGCCAGCCGGGCGTCGCCCCGAGCACTTCCACGTGCTCAGGCAGCAGGCCGGTCTCTTCCTGCAGTTCACGATACATGGCCTCGACAGGCGTCTCGTCGGTGTTCATGCCACCCTGCGGGAACTGCCAGCCGTCCCGGCGCACACGTCGTGCCCAGAACACCTGGCCGTCCTGCCGCATCAGCACAATGCCGACGTTCGGTCGATAGCCGTCCGGATCGATCACGATGCGGACTCCTAAGAAAATCTACTGGTCGGGACTATCCCATGCCCTCTGTCGACCCACAAGCACGACACAAAAGTGTTGACAGGGTCGATACACATCCGCAGAATAGCGGGCTCACCAAGGCTATGTAGCTCAGCCGGTTAGAGCACAGCACTCATAATGCTGGGGTCGGTGGTTCGAGTCCACCCATAGCCACCACACTGAAAATCAAGTTGTTTTTCAGTGTGAAAAGTGAGAAAATAGTTGCACGTTTTGCCCCGTCGCCAAGCGGTAAGGCACCTGACTCTGACTCAGGCATTCGGTGGTTCGAATCCATCCGGGGCAGCCAAATTAAAAGCAAAAGGCCAGATCGAAAGATCTGGCCTTTTGCTTTTAATTTGGTCGCGCATTCCACCTGATCCCCGCGCCTGTCGGCGCGCCCCCTTGAACATCAAGGGGGCTCTCCTCCAGAGAGGGGCCCGGGGTCGGATCCTTTTCCAAAGGAAAAGGCTCTGACCCCACCTCATCGCCAGCCGCTGGCCGGCAACCTCGAAACGCGTAGCCCCAGAACGACAAAAGCCCGGCCGAAGCCGGGCTTTTGCTTTTCCATCCAGCGGGCTCCCGAAGGAGCCCAACCAGGCGCGGTAGATCAGCGCTTGGAGAACTGGGTGGCGCGGCGGGCCTTGTGCAGACCGACCTTCTTACGCTCGACTTCACGGGCGTCACGGGTCATGAAGCCGGCCTTGCGCAGCTCGGACTTCAGGGTTTCGTCGTACTCGACCAGAGCACGGGCGATGCCCAGACGGATCGCACCGGCCTGGCCGGTGGTGCCGCCGCCAGCGGCGGTGACCAGGATGTCGAAGCTTTCGGTGTTCTTGGTCAGCTCGAGCGGCTGGCGCACGATCATGCGCGCAGTCTCACGACCGAAGAACTCGTCCAGCGGACGGCCGTTGACGGTGATGTTGCCCGAACCCTTGCGCAGGAACACGCGAGCGGTGGAGGACTTGCGGCGGCCAGTGCCGTAGTTTTGAGTGATAGCCATGATTAGATATCCAGAACCTGCGGCTGCTGTGCGGCGTGCGGATGCTCAGTGCCGGCGTAGACCTTGAGCTTGCGGTACATCTGGCGACCCAGCGGGCCCTTCGGCAGCATGCCCTTCACGGCGATCTCGATCACGCGCTCCGGGTGGCGCTCCAGCGCCTGTGCCAGGGACTCGGTCTTCAGGTTGCCGATGTAACCGGTGAAACGGTGATACATCTTGTCCTGCAGCTTCTTGCCGGTGACGGCAATCTTTTCTGCATTGATGACGACCAGGTAGTCGCCGGTATCAACGTGGGGGGTGTAGACCGGCTTGTGCTTGCCGCGCAGACGGCGGGCCAGCTCGGTGGCGAGACGGCCCAGGGTCTTGCCCTCGGCGTCGACGAGGTACCAGTCGCGCTGGACGGTCTCGTTCTTGGCAGTGAAAGTGCTCATGAAGAACTCTAGGTTAGGTCGGGCTCATTGCGGCGAAAGGCTCACCGGAACTCTGCCACGCGTTGTGAAAAGGTGAAGCGTAAGAGGCGGGATTGTACGCAGGTCAGCCCCCCGTTGCAAGCCGGCCCCTGACCGGGTTGGCAGGGGGACGGGGCCGGGCGAGAATCGCGGGGTCTTCCGCCCCACCGTGTACCGCCATGACCGTGCTCCGCCAGATCACCCCGCTGGACCACCTGCTGACCGAGGCGCAGCGCGCCCTGGACACGGTGTTTGGCAACCCGCCGGCGGCCCGTCCCTACCCGGCTACGGACACCGACGAGCCCGGCATGGACCGCACCGAACGCCGCCACGCGGCCGGCCTGATGCGGATCAACCATGTCGGCGAAGTCTGCGCGCAGGGCCTGTACTTCGGCCAGGCCGCCGTGGCCCGCGACCCGGCCACGCGTGAACACCTGCTGGAAGCGGCCCAGGAAGAGACCGACCACCTGGCCTGGTGCGCCACCCGCCTGGGCGAACTGGACAGCCGTCCGAGCCTGTTCAACCCGCTCTGGTATGCCGGCAGCTACACCATCGGCACCCTGGCCGGGCTGCGTGGCGACGGCTGGAACCTGGGCTTCGTGGTCGAGACCGAGCGCCAGGTGGAAGCCCATCTGGACGAGCACCTGGTCGACCTGCCGGCCAGCGACCTGCGCAGCCGCGCGGTCATCCAGGTGATGAAGGAAGACGAGGCCCGCCATGCGGAGCACGCCGAGCAGGCCGGCGCACGCCGCCTGCCGTTCCCGATCCCGGGCGCGATGGCGCTGGCCTCCAGGGTGATGAAGACCATCGCCTACCGCATCTGAAGGGTTGTCCGCACCAACGGCGTGGGCCTACCAAGAGGTGCGGCGGGGCCTGACGGTGGGGCGCGACCGTTGGTCGGGCCATCAATCAGTTCGGCGACACCAGCTTCAGGCCGATCACACCGGCCACGATCAGGCCCACGCAGGCCAGGCGGGCCGGCGATGCGCTGTCGTTGAACAGGTAGATGCCCAGCACCGCCACGCCCATGGCGCCGATACCGGTCCAGATCGCGTAGGCCGTGCCGACCGGGATGCTCTTCATCGCCTGGCTCATCAGGTACAGGCTGATCAGCGCGGACACGACCGTGGCAGCAGTGGGAAGGGGTTTGCTGAAGCCTTCGGAGTACTTCATTCCGAGGGCGAAACCAATCTCGAACAGGCCGGCCAGCAGCAGGTAGATCCAGGGCATGGGTGGGGGCTCCTTACCTTTTTGAGAAAAACGAAACGGCCCGGTGTTTTCACACCGGGCCGTGGGTCGGTACATCACCGTGGAACCACGTCGCTTGCGCGACACCAGTTCCACGGGGCGGGTCGTCCCGCCTGGGCGGCGATGCCTGCCGGCATCGCGCATGGGGCTTACTCGGACAGGTTCCGGCCGTGGAACAGCTCTTCGATCTCGCGCTTGAGCAGCGCTTCGATCTTCATGCGTTCCTTGAACGACAGGTTCTTGGCCTTTTCCTCGAACAGGTACTGGTCCAGGTCGAAGTCCTTCAGGTGCATCTTCGTGTGGAAGATGTTTTCCTGGTAGACGTTGACGTCGAACATCTCGTAACGCGACTTGATGTTCTTGGCCAGGAAGTTCTGGATCGAGTTGATCTTGTGATCGATGTAGTGCTTCTTGCCCTTCACATCGCGGGTGAAGCCACGGACGCGGTAGTCCATGATCACGATGTCCGACTCGAGGCTTTCGATCAGGTAGTTCAACGCCTTCAACGGCGAAATGACGCCGCAGGTGGCCACGTCGATGTCGGCGCGGAAGGTGGCGATACCTTCCTGCGGGTGCGTTTCCGGATAGGTGTGCACGGTGATGTGCGACTTGTCCATGTGCGCGACCACAGCGTCGGAGATCAGCTCCTTGCCGGCCTGCTTCTTGTCGATCACCGGTTCTTCGGAGATCAGGATGGTCACCGAGGCACCCTGCGGGTCGTAGTCCTGGCGGGCCACGTTCAGGATGTTGGCGCCGATGATCTCGGCGACATCGGTCAAGATTTGAGTCAGCCTGTCGGCGTTGTACTCTTCATCGATGTATTCAATGTAACGCTGACGCTCCTCTTCGGTGCGCGCGTAACACACGTCATAGATGTTGAAGCTCAGCGCCTTGGTGAGGTTGTTGAAACCCTGCAGCCTCAGGCGAGGCAACGGCTTGACCACGGCGGTCGATTCCTGTGTAAGAAGGGAAAGGGGGAATTATGGGGCAAACTGTCCCCGGGGGGAACGTGAAGATCGCTCACATCTGGCACACTGTTTGCCCTTAACAATTGCGCTGGTTAAGCTCCGCTATCGACCCCGTGAATCCGTTCATGCGCAGAGGGAGCGCTCCTATCGTGTCAACCGTGCGCCTAGCTAGCAGTCCACTGGCCCTGGATATCGCCACAATCGATCGTTTCCTGGCGCACAGCCACAGGCGGCGATACCCCACCCGTACCGACGTCTTCCGACCCGGTGACCCGGCGGGAACCCTGTATTACGTCATCAGCGGCTCGGTTTCGATCATGGCCGAGGAAGATGACGATCGCGAGCTCGTGCTGGGCTACTTCGGTGCTGGCGAGTTCGTCGGCGAGATGGGCCTGTTCGTTGAATCGGACCGCCGCGAGGTGATCCTGCGGACCCGCACCGCCTGTGAGCTGGCCGAAATCAGCTACGAGCGCCTGCATCAGCTGTTCCTCGGCCCGCTGTCGGCCGATGCCCCGCGCCTGCTGTACGCGCTGGGCCAGCAGATCTCCAAGCGCCTGCTCGACACCAGCCGCAAGGCCAGCCGACTGGCATTCCTGGACGTCACCGACCGGATCGTGCGCACCCTGCACGACCTGGCGCAGGAACCGGAAGCAATGAGCCACCCGCAGGGCAGCCAGCTGCGCGTCTCGCGCCAGGAACTGGCGCGCCTGGTCGGCTGTTCGCGCGAAATGGCCGGCCGCGTGCTGAAGAAGTTGCAGACCGACGGCCTGCTGCATGCCCGCGGCAAGACCGTGGTGCTGTACGGCACCCGTTGACCGTTGAGCACCCGGTGGGTGCGGACCTTGGTCCGCACTCCTTCGCGCGCTAGGCTCGGGGCATGGAGCTGAGCAGCGAATTCTGGTGGTTCATCCTCATCGGCCTCGGCGCGCAGCTGGTCGACGGCGCGCTGGGCATGGCTTTCGGCCTGGTCTCATCGTCGGTGATGCTGAGCATGGGCCTGCCGCCGGCGCAGGTCAGCGCCAGCATCCACACCGCGGAAGTGTTCACCACCGGCGCCTCGGGTGTGTCGCACCTCGCCGCCGGGAATGTCGATAAACGCCTGTTCCTGCGCCTGGCTTTGCCCGGCGCGGTGGGCGGCGCGGTGGGCGCCTACGTGCTCACCCAGATCCCGGGCGAGATCATCCGGCCACTGATCTACCTGTACCTGCTGGTGCTGGCGATCATCATCCTGGCCCGCGCGGCCGGACGCTGGATGCCCAAGGGCGAAATCCGCCGGGTACCGGTGCTGGGCTTCTTCGCGGGCCTGCTCGACGCCAGCGGCGGTGGCGGCTGGGGGCCGATCGCCACGTCCACCCTGCTCGCTCGTGGTGGCCAGGCGCGCACCACCATCGGTACGGTCAATGCGGCGGAGTTCGTGGTCACGCTGACGGTGTCGGCGACCTTCCTGCTGTCGATGGGGGTGCAGCACCTGCAGATCGTCGCCGGCCTGCTGATCGGCGGCATGATGGCCGCGCCGGTGGCGGCGATCCTGGTCAAGCGGGTGAAGGAGCGCTGGGTGCTGGTGGCCGTTGGCGTGCTGGTGCTGGGCATCAGCCTGTTCCAGATCGGCCACGCGGTGTACGGGCACCTGTATCGCTGAGGCATTCCCTGTAGAGCCGGGCCATGCTCGGCTGATCGCGCACGGATACCGCAACGAAGAGCAGCCGAGCATGGCTCGGCTCTACAACAGGCTCGGATCAGGCCTTGTCGCCACCACGGTCCACGCAGCCCCAGTTGAGGATGCGGGTGCCGGCCGGCAGCACGCGGCGGAAGAAGTCCACCCTGCCCGGCTTCGGGTTCACCACCACCGGCGCCTTGGCCGCCAGCAGCAATGGCAGGTCGGCAGTGCTGTCGGAGTAGGCGATATCGATATCGCCGTAGCCGCGCTCGCGCAGCATGCGCATCTTCTCTTCGTTGTGGCAGTGGCGGGTCGGGCCGACGCCGCCCAGCCGTGGGCCAACCTCGGTGCCGATCACCGGTACGTCCTGGTGGGCGACGAAAGCCAGGATCGCCCGTGCCAGCTCTGGCGGCGCGCCGGTGGCAACCACCACGCGGTCGCCCTTGGCGCGGTGCGCGGCGAACACCTCCAGCGCCTGCGGCAGCAGCTTGGCGCGCATCTGCGCCTCATTGCGCAGCACATAGGCGTCGATGACCTTGTTGAAATCACGCGCGCGGTGCAGGCCGAAGCTGCCGATCCACACATAGACCGAAATACCGGCACGACGGGTCGGCAGCAGCGCCACCATCGGCCCGGCGATCGGCGTGACCAGCAGCGCCGCCAGCATCCGCAACGGGTTGCGCTTGATCAGCGAGGCGAACAGGTGAGTGCCCGAATCGCCGTCGTAGAGGGTGTGGTCGAAATCGAAGACCACCAGCGGCGCATCGTCGCGCGGCGTCGGATAGTGCGTTTTCATGCCGCGAAGAATAGCTGACGCAGGCCCTCGCCCGGCTCTTCCACGCGCATGAAGGCCTCGCCGACCAGGAACGCATGGATGCCGGCATCGCGCATCAGCGCCACGTCCTGTGGGCCCAGGATGCCACTCTCGGTCACCAGCAGGCGGTCACGCGGCACCGCCTTCTGCATGTCCAGCGTGGTCTGCAGCGACACTTCGAAGGTGCGCAGGTTGCGGTTGTTGATGCCGATCATCGGTGCCGGCACCTGCAGCGCACGCTCCAGTTCGTCGATGTCATGCACTTCCACCAGCACGTCCATGCCCAGCGACAGTGCCAGTTCGGACAGGGTGGCCAGCTGGGTGTCGTCCAGCGCGGCGACGATCAGCAGGATGCAGTCGGCGCCCAGCACGCGCGCCTCGTACACCTGGTAGGCGTCAATCACGAAGTCCTTGCGCAGCACCGGCAGCGTGCAGGCCTCGCGGGCCTGCTGCAGGTAGACGTCGGCACCCTGGAAGAAATCCACGTCGGTCAGCACCGACAGGCAACTGGCGCCACCGAACTCGTAGCTGACGGCGATATCGGCCGGGCGGAAATCCGGGCGGATCACGCCCTTGGACGGGCTGGCCTTCTTCACCTCGGCGATGACCGCGGGGTCGCCATTGGCCACGGCCGCCTGCAGGGCGCGCACGAAGCCACGTACCGGCGGGGCGCTGGCCACGGCGGCCTGAAGCGCCTCGAGCGGGCGCTGGGCGCGGCGCTGGGCCACTTCTTCGGCCTTGCGGGCCAGGATCGTCTGCAGGATGTCGCTCATCGTCGTCGGTTCGGTGCGGGGGCGGTGAGGACGGCCATTATCGGCCATCAAAAGGGTCAGGCTGAACCGCGCGCTCAGGCAACCAGCGCGCGGGTAGTCTCCACATACTGCTGCAGGCGCTGGCGGGCGCTGCCGTTGGCGATGGCTGCACGGGCACGGGCCAGACCATCGCCGATGTCGCTGGCCACGCCGGCCACGTACAGCGCGGCGCCGGCATTCAGCGCCACGATGTCCAGTGCCGGTCCCTGCTGGTAGTCCAGCACGGCGCGCAGCATGGCGATGGACTGCTCCGGGCCGTCCACGCGCAGGTTGCGGCTGGCCGACATGGCGATGCCGAAGTCTTCCGGGTGGATCTCGTACTCGCGCACCTTGCCGTCGCGCAGCTCGCCCACCAGGGTGCCGGCGCCCAGCGAGATCTCATCCATGTTGTCGCGGCCCCAGACCACCATGGCGCGCTCGGTGCCCAGCTCGCGCAGCACGCGCGCCTGGATGCCCACCAGATCGGGGTGGAACACGCCCATCAGCACCGACGGCGCGCTGGCCGGGTTGGTCAGCGGGCCGAGGATGTTGAAGATGGTGCGCACGCCCATCTCGCGGCGGACCGGCGCGACCACCTTCATCGACGGATGGTGGATCGGCGCGAACATGAAGCCGATGCCGGTCTGCTCGATGGCCGCGGCCACCTGGGCCGGCTGCAGTTCGATGGCGGCACCCAGTGCTTCGACCGCATCGGCGCTGCCGGACTTGGACGACACGCTGCGGTTGCCATGCTTGGCCACGCGCGCACCGGCTGCGGCCGCCACGAACATCGCGCAGGTGGAGATGTTGAAGGTATGCGAGCCATCGCCACCGGTACCGACGATGTCGACCAGGTGGGTGGTATCGGCCACCGGCACCGCCAGCGCGAATTCGCGCATGACCGTGGCCGCGGCCGCGATCTCGTCGATGGTTTCCTTCTTCACCCGCAGGCCGGTGAGGATGGCGGCGGTCATCATCGGCGAGACATCGCCGCGCATGATCTGCCGCATCAGGTCGACCATTTCGTCGAAGAAGATTTCGCGGTGCTCGATGGTGCGTTGCAGGGCTTCCTGGGGGGAGAAGCTCATGGGAATGCTCCTTGGATCAGGCCGCCGGACGCTGCAGGAAATTGCGCAGCAGGGCGTGGCCGTGTTCGGTGAGGATGGATTCGGGGTGGAACTGCACGCCCTCCACCGGGAACTGGCGGTGACGCAGGCCCATGATCTCTTCGATCGAGCCGTCCTCGTTCTCGGTCCAGGCGGTCACTTCCAGCGCATCGGGCAGGCTGTGCTTGTCCACCACCAGCGAGTGGTAGCGGGTGGCCTGGTAACGATCCGGCAGACCGGCGAACACGCCCTTGCCTTCATGGCGGATGGGCGAGGTCTTGCCGTGCATGATGTTGCCCGCGCGGATGACCGTGCCACCGTAGACCTGGCCGATGCCCTGGTGGCCCAGGCACACGCCGAGGATGGGCGTGGTCGGGCCCAGGCGCTGGATCAATTCCAGCGACACGCCCGCTTCGTTGGGCGTGCACGGGCCAGGCGAGATGACGATGCGCTCGGGCTTCTGCGCGGCGATCTCGTCCACGCTCATCGCATCGTTGCGCACCACCTTCACTTCGGCGCCCAGCGTCTGCAGGTACTGCACGAGGTTGTAGGTGAAGCTGTCGTAGTTGTCGATCATCCACAACATGGTCAGGTTCCGTCGCTTATCAGGAAAATGGCGTATACGTTTTCGGTGTAGGTGATGGGGCCGGCTTCAATGGACTCCGGTGCACCGGGCGCAGGTGCCGAGGCCGGTGCATAGCTGCCGGTCACCGAGATCCTGTCCAGATACTCACCATCCTCGCCCGGCTGCGGCCATTGCCCGGCCTGGATGCCGTAGGCGAAGTCCGGCGCCACGTCGGAGATGCTGTACAGGCCACGCACTTTCGTTCCATAGGCCTTGGCCAGGCCCTGCGCGGACTCGCGGGTCTTGGCCGCTGCTTCGCCCTTGAGTTCGCGTCGCAGCGCCACTTCGCCCGAGTAGGTCGGGGCCACGCTGCTGACCTGCACGTTCTCGTTGGCCTTCAGCGCACCCAGCACGTCCTGCATCGCCTTCACGCTGGCGAAGCTGGCACGCAGCTGGCGCGACACGCGGGTGCCGATGAAGACCTGCCGGTTCTGCTCATAGCGCGTCGCCGGACCGATACGCAGGTTGTCCGCGCGCACGCTGCCTTCCACCGCCTTGTGCTGCTTGAACAGCGCCAGCACGCGCGCGACGTTGTCCTGCACGCGGTGGCGCGCGGCGTCGGCATCCATGTCGGTCTCTTCGATGTTCAACTGCAGGCCGAACCTGTCCGGCATCACCACGCGGCGCGCCTCGCCCTTCACCAGCAGGTGCGGCTGCGAGGGAATGGTATTGGCCTGCGCCCACGCAGACGGGGCCATCGTGGCCAGCAGTGACGACCACAGCAATGCGCTCAGCAGCTTCATGCGGTACTCCTTGTCTTGAATGGGAACAGCGGACGGTGCCGCGGCGCAGGCCACGGCACGGAAAGGCTCACAGGCCCTTGGCGGCCTGGGCGACGGCGCGGAACAGCGCGCGGCCCTTGTTCATCGTCTCGTCCCATTCCTTGTCCGGGTCCGAGTCGTAGACGATGCCGGCGCCGGCCTGCACGTACAGGCGGCCATCCTTGATCACCGCGGTGCGGATCGCGATCGCGGTATCGGCATCGCCGTGCCAGCCGATGTAGCCGATGCTGCCGGCATAGACATTGCGCTTGATCGGTTCCAGCTCGCGGATCACCTCCAGCGCGCGGATCTTCGGCGCGCCGCTGACCGTGCCGGCCGGGAAGGTGGCGCGCAGCACATCGGCATAGCTCAGCCCCGGCTGCAGCTGCCCGGTCACTTCGCTGACGATGTGCATGACGTGGCTGTAGCGTTCGATCACGAACTGCTCGCCCACTTCCACGGTGCCGGCCTTGGACACGCGACCGGCATCGTTGCGGCCGAGGTCGATCAGCATCAGGTGCTCGGCGCGTTCCTTCGGATCGGCCAGCAGTTCGGCTTCCAGCGCCAGATCCTGCTCGACGGTGGCACCGCGCGGACGGGTACCGGCGATCGGGCGCACGGTGACTTCGCCATCCTGCAGACGCACCAGGATTTCCGGCGACGAGCCGACCACCTGCAGGTCGCCGACATCCAGGAAGTACATGTACGGCGACGGGTTCAGTGCACGCAGCGCGCGGTACACATCCACCGGGCGCGCCTTGAACGGCACGCTCAGGCGCTGGCTGAGCACCACCTGGAAGATGTCACCGGCGCGGATGTATTCCTTGCTGCGCTGGACCGCATCGACGAAGCCTTCGCGGGTAAAACCGGAGACGAAATCGGACTCGTCCAGCACATCACTGTTGAGCGGCGCGGGATAACCGGCGCCCGGTGCGCGCAGCTTGGCGGTCAGTGCATCCAGGCGGGCCTGGGCCTGCTCGAAGGCGCCCTCGACCCGGGGGTCGGCATGCACGATCAGGTACAGCCGGCCCTTGAGATTGTCGAACACCGCCAGCTCATTGGAATCCAGCAGCAGGATGTCCGGGGTGCCCAGTTCATCACGGCCGGCCGGCGGCGCCAGGCGCGGTTCGATGTAGCCGATGCATTCGAAACCGAACCAGCCGACCAGGCCACCGGTGAAGCCCGGCAGGCCGTCCAGCTTGGGCACCGAGTGAGCACTGCGCAGCGCCTCGACCTCGGCGAACGGGTCGGCCACCTCGCGGGTTTCCACCATCTGGCCGTCTTCGCGCACGGTCAGCGTATGGCCGTGGAAGGCGTACACGCGGCGCGCCGGCAGGCCGATGATCGAGTAACGACCAAAGCGCTCGCCGCCTTCGACGGATTCAAACAGGTAGGTATTGGGGCCGTCGGCGAGCTTCAGATAGACCGAAAGCGGCGTGTCAAGGTCGGACAGCACTTCACGGACGACGGGAATATGGGTGTGGCCTTCAGCGGCCTGCTGCTGAAACTGAGCGTGCGAGTTCAAGACGACTTTCCTTCCGGGACACAGCGTTATGGGGGCGGACGACGGCAACGGGCCACCATCGCCACCAACGGCGTGCGGAAGAAAGGGTATGCGGGGTCGTCAGGCTGGACACCCCTTGACTGTATCGCAGCCGGGGCGGGAGGGGAACCCCGCCGCCGCGGCGCGGTTCATTCGGCCATTAGCCCATCCGCCGGGCGTTCTCCTGGGCCTCCAGCCCCTGTTGCTGGGCCAGTCCAGCCGCCGTCACCTGTTCGCGACCGGTGTTCAGGGCGTCAACCTGCGCCGTGCTCACGGCCAGCGGCTGGGCCATGCCGGCCGCCACGTCCACGTGCGCATGTCGGCGGTGGGCCGCCTGCAGATCCGGGGTATCGACCGCGAATGCCCGCGTGCGGTCGTCACTGAGCAGCACATGGGAAATGGCCTGCAGCCCATCGCGCTTGGCCTGCGCAGCCAACGCCCCGGCCAGCTGGTCGCTCTGCAGGTTCGGGATGCGGCCATGTGCCACATCGAGGCCGTGCACGCCGGTCTGCGCGCCCTTGAACAGATGGAAGTCGATGTGCCCCGGATCGTTCAGCGCTGGCATCTTCGCGGCCCCCTCCTGCAGCTGCGCATGCGGCCGTCCAAGCAGCTTGCGCGCGGCCGCCTCCTGGCTCGCGATTGCCGCGTCGAGACTGGGGTTCATCGTCTCGCTCATGCCATGCCGGTCCACCGACTCCCCCATGGTCGCACTGCCGCGCCCGATCACCCACGACGTCTTGGCAAGGTTGACCAGGTTCTGCGGCAGTGCCGGCGTGGGCAGGTGCGTGGCAATGCCCTTGTTGGCCATCGCACCCAGCCCGACGGTGCCGGCCAGCACGGCCGGCGCCTGCGAGGTCAGCCCGGTGATCTGATGGCTGCTCCAGTTCATGCCCATGTGGAAAGTCGCGCCGTACACGGCATAGCCATTGCGCAGCCCATTGGCCACGCCATGCACGCCCTGCTGCAGCTGGCCGCCCAGATGATGGCCGCCGGCGCGGATGCGGCCGGCATCCGCCGCTGCTTCACGGGTGGCTTCACGGGCCTTGGTTTCGTGTTGATTGCGGGCCGCGTCACCGTGCTCGCGCATCTGCCTGGCCATGTCGTCGGCACCGAGCGCACCCAGCACGCTGGCCCCGATGTTCCAGCCGTAACTGCCCTTGGCCTGCACGCGGTGGCTGACCGATTCGACCAGACCCTGCAGCTCGCGTCCCTTGGCAATGACCGTCGCACCGCCTTCGATGCCGACCCGCATGCTCTTTCCACCGTAGTCGACCACGGTGCCGATCGCATTTCCCTGCAGGGTCGACGCACGCTCGACGGCCACGCCGGACAGGCTCATGCCCCGGCCCGCCAGCGCGCCGACCTGCTCGACATGTTCACCGGCAACCCGTCCGGCACGCATGCCACGCGCACCTGCGATCAGCACCTCGGCCAACGGGCCACCGTATTCGGCAAGCTGGCTTGGCGCTTCTCGATGGCGGCGGTCCACCACCTTTCCATTCACTTCGGTCTTGGCATCCAGCAACAGTTCCATCCTGCCCGCGGCCACCGGAACATTGCGCAATGCCTCCGCCCCGGATTTCGACGCCAGCTGGTCAACCAGCTGGGCGGTGGCCGTCTGCGCACCGGCCGGCATCATCTCCTGCAGCTTGCGGGTAACCATCTGCTGCACGCCGGGCTGGCGCAGCAGCTGGCTGGTCTCGCTGGCCAGCAGGCCAAAGCCCTGCCGGTGATGCTCGTTGAGCCGCTTCAATCCGTTCTGCACATCGTTGAGCACTTCACCCGAGGTCTGGTAGGTGTGCACCGTGTCGCGCGTATTGAACACCGGCAATCCGTGGGATTTCGCGTAGCGATCGGCGGTGGCCGGATGCAGGCCCGCCGAATTGAAGGTGGTCGCACGTACACCGGTCACCGCCGAAGCGGCGGAGGCCATGCCGCCGCCAAGCGAATGACCGGCGAGTTCAAAGTGGGTACCGGAGGTCTTCAAGCGACTCGCCAGTGCCATGGCCCGATCGTAGTAGTCACTCTGCATGCCCACGCCCTGGCGTCCGTTGTTGAGGAAATCCTCGCCTCCGGACTCACGCCGCCCGCCTTTCGCCCGGGGATCGATGATTTCGCCCGTGGATCCCTTGAACACCAGCACCGGCTTGGCGTCATCACCGAACACCCTTTTGTCCGGAATGTAGATCTCTGCGCGGAAACCCGAGTCGTTCGGCCGCATCAGCTTCTTCAGGTCGGCTGCCCCCAGGCTGATGCCCGCTGCTTTGAGCGTGTCCGGGTCGGTCACGGCACTGGCTCGCGTCCACCCGACCGGCGGTTCTCCTTTGCCCTTTGCCGAGGCATACACATCATCAGCAAGCGAACCCAGCTCGCGGGCGTGATAGGTCTCGCGCAGGCGCGCCGCTTCGGTGGCGTGTCCACCGCCCTGCAGTTGCTCGACCAGGTGCTGCTGCGCCTGGACGCGCCTGGCGCGGGCCTGCAGCAGGCGTTCCTGCTGCTCGGGATCGTGACCGCTCATGGCAGACTCCATTGCTCAGCAGTGAAGACGTGGTCATCCAGGACCTGCTGGAATGACCACGGCCAACGCTATCATCCCCCGAACGCGTCCATGTCAAGGAATCACATGCACCGTCACCCTCACAGTTCCTTTACGCCATTCTCCTGGCTGGCGATGATGCTGCTGATACTGCTGAGCGCCTGCGCGCGCACGTCTTCACATGGCGCGGAGCGCTATTTCGAAGGCAAGGCCCTGGAGCTGGCCATTGCCGCCGAACAGGGAGATGCGGCGACGATCACGCGCCTGATCAAGACCGAAGGCGTGAACCCCGACAAGGAGTTCTCGAAGCAGGATGGCATTCCGCTCATCGCGTGGCCGTTGCGCGCGCGGAACCTGGAAGGCCTGCGCGCGATGCTCGACAACGGCGCCAATCCGAATGCACGGCGTATTGAAACGCTGGACGGCGAGACGTTCCGCCACAACAACGCCATGGTCTATGCCGCGAAGATGGACGATCCGCGCTACCTGGCCCTCCTGCTGGATCATGGCGGCGACCCGGACACGCGCACCTCCAATACCGAAACGCTGCTGTTCCAGGCCTTCATTTCCGGCAACCTGTGGAAGAACATCCAGCTGCTGGTGGAGCGCGGCGCACACGTCAACGAATCCAACATCGGCCAGGCCGATACGGTCCTGAGCTGGTACACCGGCCGTGGCGGCTTCGAGCAGGCCTACTGGCTGCTTGAACATGGTGCGGACCCCACGATTGCATCGCCGTCATCGGCGCAACCGGGCGCGCCCGATCGGATGGCCATGGTCGAAGCGATCTACTGGGAAATCACCACACCGGACCTGCTGCCGTGGCAGAAGAAGTGCCAGCAGTGGCTGATCGATCACGGCATTGCCCGGCCGCCGCTGCCGCAGTACATCCGCGAGAAGCGTGAAGCATTCGGGTTCCCGGCGAAGGAGCAGGACATACCGCCGTTGTAGGACTTCCGGTGCGGCTCAGCGCGGCTCGGACAACAGTGCACAGCCCACGGGCAGGTGCATCCGCACCCTGCCCGGCACGCACGCGATGCGGAACTGGCGCGCCTGTACCGGTTCACCGTCCAGGTTGAGCGTCAGCGGGCGCTCGGACTCCACCTGCAACCATGGCAGCCGCGCGCGCGTTGCCAGCTGTTCCAGCGCGGCCTGGGTGCCGGACTTCAGCATCTGGCCGAGCGTGGCAGTGACTTCCCCCTCCAGCTCCGGAAGCACCGTCACGTCCAGCTGCCCATCATCGATCAGTGCCTGCGGGCACAATTGCTGGCCACCGCCTGCCTGGCGGCCATTGCCGATGCCGAGCGCGATGAAGTCGCCTTCCCACGCGAAGTCCGGGCCGGACAGCCGCGCGGTGATCGGCTCGATGCGACCCAGCTTGGCGATGCCGGTGATCACGTAGGCCAGCCCGCCCAGCATCTTCTTCAAGCCGGCATCGGTCTCCACCGTTACCTGCGTGCCAAAACCACCGCTGGCAAGGTTGGCGCACCACCAGTGGGTGCCATCGGCGTCCACGCGCAGGAGATCGATCGCATGCGGCGTCGCCTGCCCGATCAAGCCGAAGGCCTCCTTCGGCTCGGTGGGAATGCCGGCAGCAGTCGCGAAGTCGTTGGCGGTCCCCATCGGAATCAGCGCCAGTGATGGCAGCGCATCCGCCGGTTCCTCACGGTGGGCCAGGGTCTCGGCCACCGCACTGAGCGTGCCATCGCCACCAGCAGCCACGATCACGTCCACGCCATGATCAATCGCCTCGGCCACGTAGCGTTCGGCGTCGCCGTCCTCCCAGGTCACCCGCACTTCCAGCTGCACGCCCTGCCCGCGCCAATGGCCGACGGCGTCGCGCAACTCATCGTTGCCAGCGGATTTGCCATTGAGGATCAGGCGCCAGCGCGGTGCGGCCATGTGGTGCTTCCAGGACGGGGGCGCACAGGCTAGCAATGCGCTGTTTGTCCGCGGTGAATGTCACGCAGATGTCATTCAGCAACCGGAGAATGGAAGGCCATAGCAGGGACGACGGATGGAGGCAGGATCAGCCTCCCACGCATGCAGCGAGGCCACGCCGGGGTTTGGCGTGGTCTTTTTTTTTGCCTTGCCGCGACGGCTCAGAGATAGGCGTCGATCGGGCTGTGCAGCAGGCAGCTGTCAAAATCATCCACGTCGCGCAGCTCTGCGGGCTCGATGCCGTGCTGCTGCAGGAGGATGGCGAGTGCCGCCATGCCATCGGCAAACCGGCGCTCGACCCGCGTCAGCGGATCCTGCATGGCCAGGTCATAGTCGAAGCCATAGGCGGTTTCGGTGAAGCGTGCGGCGTGGGTGACAAGACGCGCCTCGAAGGCACCGTAGGCATCCGGCAGGACATGCACGAACCGGCGCAGGTCGTCCTGTGCTGGGAGCTCTGCTGCCAGCGGATGCCCCTGCGCGATCCGCTCCAGGGGAGGCAGCAGCGGTGCTGGATAGCGGCGCTGCCACAGCACCAGCGCGCGCTCGACATCATGGCCGCACCGCTGCAGGTCGGCGGCGGCCTCATCCACCGGGGCGCCCGTGCGCTGCCTGTACTCGGCAACCAGCCGGCGCACGATCCAGGCATGCGCCACGGCAAGATCCCCGCCCGATTCCATCAGTGCCTGCCTGCAGATACGGATGGACGCGGGCAGCTGCTGGCGAAGCAGGGTGATGCGTTGCGGCAGGGTCAGCGCATCCACTTGGCGGCTACCCGGCAAATGCCTTCAGGGCAGCGCCTTCCAGCCGGTACACGGTCCACTCGTCCTGCGGCTTGGCGCCGGCGGCGGTGTAGAACTCGATGGCCGGGGTATTCCAGTCCAGCACCGACCATTCGAAGCGGCCGCAGCCTTCGGCCACGGCCTGCCGGGCGATGTATTTCAGCAGCGCCTTGCCTGCGCCGACGCCGCGCTTTTCCTGGCTGACGTACAGGTCTTCCAGGTAGATGCCCTTGCGGCCCAGCCAGGTGGAGTAGTTGTAGAAATACACCGCATAGCCGATGGCCTCACCGTCGGCTTCGCAGATCAACGCGCGTGCGGTCGCGTCGGCACCGAACAGGCTCTCGGCGATGCCGATCTCATCGGTCTGCACCGAATGCTCGGCCTTCTCGTAGATGGCCAGCTCACGGATGAAGTGCAGGATCAGGCCGGCATCGGCCACGGTGGCCGGACGGATGTTCAGGAGTGCCATGAGCAGAAGCAGGGGGACGGAGGGGATCAGGCGAGCTTAATCCCCTCCGTCCCCTTTTTGTCAGCGCGCCGCAGCGACGTTGGCGCGCATCTGCGCGATCACGTCCTGGTAGCTGGTCTTGGCGTTGAAGATGGCCGAGCCGGCGACGAAGGTGTCAGCGCCAGCGGCGGCGATCTCACCGATGTTGTCGGCCTTCACGCCACCGTCGATCTCCAGGCGGATGTCCTTGCCGCTGGCGTCGATCATCTTGCGCACCACGCGCAGCTTGTCCAGCGCCGAGGGGATGAAGGCCTGGCCACCGAAACCCGGGTTGACCGACATCAGCAGCACCAGGTCCAGGTCATCCAGCACCCAGTCGAGGATGTCCACCGGGGTGGCCGGATTGAGCACAATGCCCGGCTTGCAGCCCAGCGAGCGGATCAGCTGGATGGTGCGGTGCACGTGGCGACTGGCCTCCGGGTGGAAGCTGATGTAGGTGGCACCGGCTTCGGCGAAGTCCGGGATGATGCGGTCCACCGGCTCAACCATCAGGTGCACGTCGATCGGCGCGGTGACGCCGTGCTTGCGCAAGGCCTGGCAGACCATCGGGCCGATGGTCAGGTTCGGCACGTAGTGGTTGTCCATCACGTCGAAGTGGACCCAGTCCGCACCGGCGGCGAGGACGTTGTCGACTTCCTCGCCGAGGCGGGCGAAGTTGGCGGAGAGAATGGACGGGGCGATGAGGCAGTTGGACATGGCCGGGGCCTTCGGAACGGGGAAAGGATTCTCCCGCCCGCAGGCGGGACTGTCGGGTCAGCGCTTGCGCAGGGTCTTGATGCGGTCGTAGGCGGCGTTGATCCGCCGCGACTTCTGCTCGGCCTGCTGCTGCAGCTCGGGGGCGGCACCGCCCAGCTTGTCGGGGTGGTACTGCGAGATCAGCTTGCGATAGGCGCGCTCTACCTCGGCATCGGTGGCCTCGGAGGTCAGCCCCAGCTCCCGGTACGGGTTCTCCTTGTTCAGGCGGAACCAGTCCGAGTCGAAGGCATGGCCGATCAACAGGCCGACCACCGCGCCAAACAGCGGATTGGGCCGGAACAGCAGGGCGCCGGCGATGAATCCGAGCAGTTTTCCGTACCAGCGCATGGCGCTCCGGGGTCGACCGACGAAATGGACGCTCATTTTACGTCACAGCGGGCCCGGACGGCTTTACACTAGGCCGCCCGCTGGTCAGCGGGCCCGCCGGGTCCGTTGGGCAGCCGTATCGACAACGCCCCAGGAGTGCCCGTGCCAACCACGCTGTTGCAATCCGATCTCCCCGGCCTGCCCTTGCGCCATCGCGGCAAGGTGCGTGATGTGTTCGATATCCCGCGCGAGCGGCTGCCTGCAGGGACCCCGCCGGGCGACTACCTGCTGATGGTGGCCACCGATCGCCTGTCGGCGTTCGACGTGGTCCTGCCCGACCCGATCCCGGGCAAGGGCGAGATGCTCTGCCAGGTGTCCAACTTCTGGTTCGCCAAGACCGCGCACCTGATGCCCAACCACCTGACCGGCATCGACGTGGCCAGCGTGCTGCCCGAGGGCGTGGATCCGGCCCTGTACGCCAAGCGTGCGGTGGTCACCCGCAAGCTGAAGCCGGTGCCGGTGGAAGCGATCGCCCGCGGCTACCTGATCGGCAGCGGCTGGAAGGACTACCAGCGCACCGGGAAGGTCAGCGGCATCGACCTGCCCGATGGCCTGCGCCAGGCCGAGCAGCTGCCGGAGCCGATCTTCACCCCCTCGACCAAGGCCGCCGTCGGCGACCATGACGAGAACATCGATTTCGATGCGATGGTGAAGCAGGTCGGTGCGGACCTGGCCGAGCGCGTGCGCGATGCCACCCTGCGCATCTACAAGTTCGCCGCCGACTACGCCCGCGAGCGTGGCATCATCCTGGCCGATACCAAGTTCGAGTTCGGTACCGACGCCGATGGCCGCCTGTACATCATGGACGAGATGCTGACGCCGGATTCCTCGCGTTACTGGCCGGCCGACGAGTACGAAGTGGGCACCAGCCCGCCGAGCTACGACAAGCAGTTCGTGCGCGATTACCTGGAGACGCTGGACTGGGGCAAGACCGCCCCGGGCCCGAGCATCCCGGCCGAGATCATCGAGCGCACCCGCGCCAAGTACGCCGAGGCGCTGCAGCGCCTGGCCGGGATCAGCGTCGACTGATCCGCCTGCGCCCCCGGACCGCCGGGGGCGTTTCATTTTGGTGGTAGTGCCGGCCGCTGGCCGGCAACCTCGGCGAATCCGCAGCCAGACATGGCCTGGCTCTACTGTCGGCCCTGGCGGGAGTATGCTGGCCGCATGCAGACATCCACCGAGCTTGCGCGGCCGATCGACCGCTATTTCGCCAGCTACTCCGACGACCACCGCAATGTGATCAACCAGCGCATCCACGTGGTGGCGGTACCGGCGATCCTGTGGTCGGTGGTGGCCCTGCTGTGGTGCCTGCCGCCGCTGATCACCTGGCTCCAGTACGGCATCTGGTCGGCGTTCGCGATGTTCAGTGCGTGGTGTTTCTACAACAAGCTGTCGCGCCCGCTGGGCATCGGCATGCTCATCCAGTTCTTCGTGTTCGGCTGCCTGTGCCGCCTGCTGGAGGCCGAGATCGGCCTGCAGGCCCTGCGCTGGCTGGCGGTGGGCGTGTTCGTGGTGGCCTGGGTAGCGCAGTTCATCGGCCACACGTTCGAGGGCCGCAAGCCCAGCTTCCTGACCGACCTGACCTACCTGCTGATCGGCCCGGCCTGGGTGATGGCCAAGTTCTACCGCAAGCTCGACTGGCGCTATTGAACTGCGGGCGGCCGACGGCGGCCGTCGTTTCCTGAACGGGCAGATTCCGTCACCCGCACTCCACGACGGCCCTGCCAGCCTGCCCCGGTGACTCGCTCCCCACTTCCCGCCCGTCGACGGCAGCCCCTGTGCGACAGGGCCTGCGGTCTCCCTGCGTGGGCGTAGGGTGTCCCCGAGGGCAACCGGGGAAGGACTGCAGGAACGTGATGCTGCACCGCAGAAAAAATGAATCAGCGAACGTTACATGCAATTGATCGCTGTTCGATGGGTTTCGGCGACATTTCGCGGCCTGTTATCCTCCCTGACCTGCTCGTGAATCATGGATTCCCTGCATGCTCCCCAGCCTGCCCCTGCTGCTGGCCCTGCCGTTCCTGATGGCAGCGGCTGTTGCGGCCTTCCCCCGTAGTTCGCGCTCGACTGCTGCCTGGCTGGCGGCGCTGGCGCCGTTGGGCGGGCTGGCCATCCTCGGCTGGCTGACCCCGTCCGTACTCGACGGCCAGGTGGTGCGGACGATGGTCCCTTGGCTGCCGCAGATCGGCCTGGACTTCACCCTGCGCCTGGACGGGCTGGCCTGGATGTTCGCCGGGCTGGTACTGGGCATCGGCGCGCTGGTGGTGCTGTATGCGCGCTACTACCTGAGCCAGCAGGACAACGCGCACCGCTTCTACTCCTACCTGCTGCTGTTCATGGGCGCCATGCTGGGCATGGTGCTGTCGGGCAACCTGCTGTTGCTGATGATCTTCTGGGAAATGACCAGCATCAGCTCGTTCCTGCTGATCGGCTTCTGGTCGCACCGCCAGGACGCCCGCGAAGGCGCGCGCATGGCGCTGGTGATCACCGGCGGCGGCGGCCTGGCCCTGCTCGGCGGCGTGCTGCTGATCGGCCGCATCGTCGGCAGCTTCGACCTGGACGTGGTACTGGCCGCCGGCGAGCAGATCCGCGCCAGCGCGCTGTATCCGTATGCCCTGTTCCTGGTGCTGGCCGGCATCTTCACCAAGAGCGCGCAGTTCCCGTTCCACTTCTGGCTGCCGCACGCGATGGCGGCGCCGACCCCGGTCTCGGCCTACCTGCACTCGGCCACCATGGTAAAGGCCGGCGTGTTCCTGCTGGCGCGCCTGCATCCGGCACTGGCCGGCAGCGACCTGTTCTTCTACACGGTCAGCGGCATCGGCGCACTGACCCTGCTGATCGGCGCCTGGAATGCGATCTTCCAGCATGACCTGAAGGGCCTGCTGGCGTACTCGACCATTTCCCACCTGGGCCTGATCACCCTGCTGTTCGGGCTGTCCACGCCGATGGCGGTGGTGGCCGGCGTGTTCCACATCCTCAACCACGCCACCTTCAAGGCCTCGCTGTTCATGGCCGCCGGCATCATCGACCACGAAACCGGCACCCGTGACATGCGCAAGCTCGGAGGCCTGCGTAAGCTGATGCCGTTCACCAGCGCGCTGGCGATCATCGCCTCGCTGGCGATGGCCGGCATCCCGCTGCTCAACGGCTTCCTGTCCAAGGAAATGCTGTTCGCCGAGGCACTGACCGCCGGTGGCGGCCCGGGCGCGATGCGCACGGCGGTGTCGATCGCCGCGCTGCTGGCCGGCGTGCTGGGCGTGGCCTACAGCCTGCGCTTCGTGCACGACACTTTCTTCGGCCCCGGCCCGCACGACCTGGACCGCGTGCCGCATGAACCGCCGCGCTGGATGAAGGTGCCGGTGGAACTGCTGGTGGTGATCTGCGTGGCGGTAGGCATCGCCCCGGCACTGACCGTGGCGCCGGTGCTGCATGCCGCTGCGGCCTCGATCCTCGGCAACGCCATGCCCGAGTACAGCCTGGCGGTGTGGCACGGTTTCAACCTGCCGCTGGCGATGAGCGCGATCGGCGTAGTCGGTGGCGTGGCGCTGTACTTCGGCCTGCGCAGGCTGATCAACCTGCACGGCGTGGAAACCCGCACCACCGGGCGCAACGTGTTCCATGCACAGCTGGATGCGATCTCCGCGCTGGCCATGCGCCTGACCAACGGCATCGCCAATGGCAGCCTGCAGCGCATGCTGCTGGGCCTGGTGCTGGTGGCCATCACCGTGGCCGCCGCGCCCTACATCGCCAACCCGGCCTCGCCGAACTGGACCAAACCGCAGCCGATCCCGCTGCTGGGCTGGGCGCTGTGGCTGGTGATGATGGCCTGTGCGGTGGCCACCCTGCGCGTCTACAAGCAGCGCCTGCTGGCGGTGCTGCTGGTGGGCGGTGTCGGCCTGATGGTGGCGCTGACCTTCGTGTTCCTGTCCGCACCCGATCTGGCCCTGACCCAGCTGCTGGTCGAGATGGTGACCCTGGTGCTGATGCTGCTGGGCATGAACTACCTGCCCGCGCAGTCCGGACCGGAGCGGCCGCGCTGGCGCAAGCGGCGCGATGCGGTGATCGCCATCATCGCCGGTGCCGGGCTTGGCGCGCTGGCCTATTCGGCGATGACCCTGCCGCCCAACACCATGGCCGGCGAGCTGCTCGCCCGCGCCCTGCCCGAGGCGTACGGCCAGAACGTGGTCAACGTGATCCTGGTCGACTTCCGCGGCTTCGATACCTTCGGCGAGATCACCGTGTTCGGCATCGCCGCGCTGGTGGTGCACGCCCTGCTGCGGCGCACGCGGATGGCGCCGGAGCAGATCATGCCCGGCCCGCCGATCAAGCTGCCGGTACCGGCCGACCTGGCGCAGATCATGTTCCCGCTGACCCTGACCGTGTCGATCTTCCTGTTCCTGCGCGGCCACAACGCGCCGGGCGGTGGCTTCATCGCCGGCCTGGTGCTGGCGGTACCGCTGCTGATCCAGTACGTGATCCAGGGCACCGCGTCGGTGGAATCGCGCTTCGGCTTCGACTACATCCGCTGCATCGGCATGGGCCTGCTGATCGCCCTGCTCAGCGGCAGTGCCTCGATGCTGTTCGGCGTACCGTTCCTGACCAGCGGGCACCTGGACCTGCACCTGCCGCTGATCGGCGACGTGCCGCTGGCCAGTGCCATCGGCTTCGACATCGGCGTCTACCTGGTGGTGTTCGGCGGCGCCATGCTGATGCTGTCGATGATGGGCACGATCAAGCCGTCGCGTACCCGCACCGCCCGCAAGGGTGAGATCGACCTGCAACGCCGTTCGGCCCGCACCGGGGAGATGCACTGATGGAACTGGCCCTGGCTACCGCGATCGGCGTGCTGACCGCCATCGGCATCTACCTGCTGCTGCGTGCGCGCAGCTTCGATGTGATCCTCGGCATGACCTTCCTGTCCTACGCCACCAACCTGCTGATCTTTGCCGGTGGCCGCGTGGTGCTGGGCAAGGCGCCGGTGCTGCAGGAAGGTGTGGACAGCCATCTCGGCAACTACACCGACCCGTTGCCGCAGGCACTGGTGCTGACCGCGATCGTGATCGCCTTCGCGATGACTGCCGTGAGCATCGTGCTGGCCATGCGCAGCCGCAGCGACAACCACAGCGACCACGTGGACGCCCACGAACCGGATGACGACCTGCAGGATGAGCGCGTGCCGCCGCGCCAGGACGAGGACCGCGCATGAATCATCTGGTGATCCTGCCTATCCTGATTCCGCTGCTGGGTGCTGCACTGTCGCTGTTCGTCGAACACCGCCGCTATGGCCCCAGAGTGCAGCGCGCGGTGGCCTGGGCCGCGCTGTCGGCGCTGGCCCTGGCGGTGGGCCTGCTGTTTGCCAGCACGGCCAGCGGTGACATCAACGTCTACCTGCTGGGAGACTGGCCGTCGCGGCTGGGCATCGCGCTGGTGGCCGACCGGCTGTCGGCGTGGATGCTGCTGACCACCCTGCTGCTGGCCATTCCCTGCCTGCTGCATGCCTGCTCGGGCTGGGACCGCCGCGCACCGCACTTCCATGCACTGTTCCAGTTCCAGCTGGTGGGCCTCAACGGTGCGTTCCTGACCGGCGACATCTTCAACCTGTTCGTGTTCTTCGAGGTGATGCTGATCGCCTCCTACGGCCTGCTGCTCAGCGGTGGCCGCGGCCTGCGCATGCGCATCGGCCTGCACTACGTGGTGTTCAACGTCACCGCCTCGACCCTGTTCCTGATCGCGCTGGGCCTGCTGTACGCCTCGCTGGGCTCGCTGAACATGGCCGAGCTGTCGCAGCGCATCGCCGAGGTGCCAGCGGCGCAGCTGACCCTGGTGAAGGCGACGATGGGCCTGTTGCTGCTGGTGTTCTGCGCCAAGGCCGCACTGATGCCGCTGTACCTGTGGCTGCCGGAAGCCTATTCGCGCGCGCCGGCCGCTGTGGCTGCGCTGTTCGCGATCATGACCAAGGTCGGCCTGTACTCGGTGCTGCGCATCCAGATGCTGTGGTTCGGCGACGATGCCGGCGCGATGACCGGCTATGGCCGCGACTGGCTGCTGTGGGCCGGCGTGGCAACGCTGGTGCTCGGTGGCCTGGGTGCGCTGGCCGCAACCCGCCTGCGCGTGCTGATCTCCTACCTGGTGATCGTGTCGGCAGCCACGCTGTTCATCGCCTTCTCGGTAGGCACGCCGCAGGTGCTGTCAGCCGGCCTGTACTACTTGCCACACAGCAGCTTCGTCGCCGCCGCGCTGTTCCTGATTGCCGACCTGATCCGCCGCCGACGTGGTGGCGCCAGCGACCGCAAGGAAGTGGTGGCACCGATGCCGGGCAAGGAAACCCCAGCGGTGCTGTTCCTGATCGGCGCAGTGTCGGTGGCCGGCCTGCCGCCGCTGTCCGGCTTCCTGGCCAAGGCCGCGCTGCTGGCTGGCATGCCGGCACAGTACACCGCCCCCGTCTGGACCGCGGTGCTGGTCAGCAGCCTGCTGGTGATCATGGGCCTGACCCGCGGCGGCATCCGCCTGTTCTGGCGCGTGCCACCGGTCGATCCCGAGGCACCGAAGCCGCGCAAGGCACGCCTGCGCCGGGTCGAGCTCTACGCCGCCTGCATCCTGCTGGGCTACGGCATCGGCATGACCCTGGGCGCCGCCCCACTGATGCGCTACACCGACGCCACCGCCGCACAGCTGCTGCACCCCAGTGAGTACGTGCAGCAGCTGCGTGCGACCACGCCGGAGATCCGCCAGCCATGACCGCCCAGCGCTCCCTGTTCCGCCGCGTCATTCCCTCGCCGATGCTCAGCATCATGGTGGTGGCGTTCTGGCTGCTGATGTCCGACAGCTTCACCCTCGGCCAGATCGTGCTGGGGCTGGTGCTGGGCGTGGTGGTGCCGCTGTTCGCTGCACGCCTGGACCGCGAGTTCGCGCGCATCGGCACCCTGCGCCCGTTGCCGAAACTGCTGTGCGTGACCCTGTGGGACATCCTGATGTCCAACATCCGCGTCGCCATCCAGGTGCTCGGCCCGGAGAAGAACATCCACCCCGGTTTCATCTGGTTGCCGCTGGACATCGCCAACATCCACGGCATCGCCGCGCTGACCAGCATGATCACCCTGACCCCGGGCACGGTCTCGGCCGCGCTCAGTGACGACCGCAAGTACCTGCTGGTGCACGTGCTGCACCTGGAGGACCCGCAGGACCTGATCGATACGATCAAGCGCCGTTACGAGGCGCCGTTGATGGAGATCTTCCCATGACCGGTTTTGAAGTCATCCAGACCACGCTGGTGGTGTGCATGCACGTGGTCGGCCTGGCGATGCTGCTGGCCACCTGGCGCCTGCTGCGCGGGCCGACCGTGCCCGACCGCATCCTCGCGCTGGACACGCTGTCGGTGACCGCGATCGCCGAACTCATGCTGTTCGGCATGTACCTCAACTCACCGATCTACTTCGAGGCCGCGCTGATCATCGCCATGCTCGGCTTCGGCAGCACCGTGGTGCTGAGCAAGTTCGTGCTGCGCCGGGACATCGTCGAATGATCACCGCGATCCAGATCGGCCTGTCGATCCTGCTGCTGTTCGGCTGCTTCTTCATCCTGGTCGGCGCACTGGGCCTGGTGAAGCTGTCCACCTTCTTCAAGCGCCTGCACGCACCGACCAAGGCCAGCACGCTGGGCGTGGGCTGCGTGCTGGTGTGCTCGGTCTGCTACCACATCTTCCTGGGCCAGGACCCGCAGCCGCGCGAGCTGCTGATCACCGTGTTCCTGTTCATCACCGCGCCGATCAGCGCACACATGATGGCCAAGGCCGCGCTGTCACTGCTAATGGAAACCCGCCCCAGCCTGCCGGGCAACGAGCCGGCCGCCGAAGAGCAGCTGCCGCCGCCGGAACCGGTGCGGGAAGAAGAGACCACGCAGGGCCGGTAAATCCGGTAGCGGCCGACCTTGGTCGGCGCATTGTTTGCGCGAGTGCCAACCAAGGTTGGCACCCACCGGGTGATCGGTGGTGGGTGCCGACCGTTGGTCGGCACGAAATCAACCGCATCCACGCATGGCGTGGATCTACAACGCCGGTGCGCCCACCAGCAGCAGCTCCAGCACGAACCAGCCGACGAACGCGACCAGCAGGATTGCGCCCTCGCCGCGGCTGATCTTCAGGTCGCCACGCAGCATCGGGTACAGCACCAGCGCGAACGCCAGCAGCGCCGGCAGCTCCAGGCGCACGAACGAGGCCGGCAACGCCAGCGGCTGCAGCACTGCCATCGCACCAATCACCAGCAGCAGGTTGACCACGCTGGAACCCAGCACGTGGCCCAGCACCATGTCGCCATGCCCGCGACGCGCGGCGGCGATGGCGGTGGCCACCTCCGGCAGTGCGGTGCCGATTGCCACCGGCAGCAGGCCGACCAGCAGGGGCGTCCAGCCCAGGGCTACGCCGAAGTCCGCGGCGGCGCCCACCACCAGGCGCGCGCCCCAGTACAGGGCCAGCACGGCGATCAGCACCCGCAGCACGTTCAACGGCAGGCTGGTGCGGCTCAGTGCGGATTCGGCGATGGCCGCCTGCACCTCGGCGCTCTCGCTACGGCCACGGCGCAGCAGCAGCACCTGCACCACGATGAAGCCGGCCAGCAGTATGCCGCCCTCCCAACGTGCGAGGCCGCCATCAAGCCCGAACAGGATCAGCAGCACACCCGCCGCCAGCAGCGACCACCACAGCACCGTCTGCAGGCGTGCGCGCAGCAGCAGGGGCGCAGCCATGGCCGCCACGGCGAGGGTCAGGCCCAGGTTGACGATGCTGCTGCCCACCGCGTTGCCCAGGGCCAGCTCCGGTTGGCCCACCGCCAGCGCGCGCGCATTGACCGCCAGTTCCGGCAACGAGGTGGTTACCCCGAGCAGCAGCAGCCCGGCGGTGAACGGGCTGGCCCCGAAACGCTGGGCCAGGCCGGACACGGCCTTGACGATGGAGTCCCCGCCCAGCGCCAGCAGCAGCAGGCCGAGCAGGAACCAGGCAATGGCAACGGCGATCATCGAGCACTCCCCCCAGCAGTGGTGGCGCGATTCTACGCTTGGCCCGCACGCGCGGCTGGGCCGTGGATCAAGGATCAGCCACACCCTTCCGCATAATCGACCTGCGGGGTCTGCCCGACGCGCCAGGCACCCACCCGGCCATCGGCACCGAGCGCGAAGTCGATCACCGCCCCGCCCTCCTGCGCCGGGCGAACGCGCAGGTGCTGGGCCTTCTCGTCGTACTTGTCAGGGCCGACATCGGCCCGCTCCGGATACAGCACCTGCAGCTCACCCAGGGTCATGCCGACCTTGCCGCCGCCTGGTGCGGTGATGGCGGCGCTGCGCACGTCGTAGCGCACCAGCTTGCGGCCTTCGATCATCAGGCGCGGGTCCTCGGCATCCTGCGGGCGCAGGAAGTAACAGCCATCGTTGCCATCGTCAGCCGGCAGCGGCTTGCCGGCGGCATCGGTGCCCAGCCCCTGCAGCGGCGTGCCGAAGCCGGCGCGCACGTCGGCGATGCCGGCCCCCAGCTTCGCACCAGCGAAGCCGTCCAGGCGGGCTGGACTGTCCTTGCGGAGGTCGTTCGCCGGGCGAGCCGCCAGATCAGGATCCGTCGACTGGGCGGGGCCGGTCGCCGAGGCGGTTTCCGCCGGAGTGTCGCTGCCGCTGCCGGCCGCCCCCTGCTTGTCGGGGCCGCCACTGCAGGCGGCGAGCGAAAGGAGCAACAGACCAGCAATCGGGAGGTGCTTCATCGGTGCGGTTCCCTGGCACGAAGATGGCTGCACGCTAGCCCATCCGGTGTGCAGGCGCTGCATTGTCATCGCGGTTTCATCGCCCTCGTTCAGGCTCGGCGAGCACCGACCTGGCCGTCCCTTCCATGCAACCGCGCAAGACCGATCTCGCCCGAACCGCGCTGCAGGCCCACCGCGCGCCGCTGGACATGCGCCAGCGCCGGCTGCTGATCCTGTGCGACGGCCAGCGCACCGTTGCCGACCTGACCGGTCTGCTCGGCCAGGAAGCACCGGCGATGGTCATCCAGCTGGTACAGGCGGGGTACCTGAGCACCGGCACGGGCGCCACGACCCCGGCACCGTCGACCGCAGCCGCGGCAACGCCGGTGCCCACGCCGCCGGCAGCCACACCTGCTGCACCCGCGATCGAACGTCGCCGCTCGCTGGTGGCCGCGCGCATCTACGTGCTGGGCATATTGGAGATGCAGCGCCACCCGCAGGCGGCAGCACTGTTCCGTGACCTGCAGCAGGCGCGTGCGGAAGAAGAGGTGCTGCAGCGGCTGCAGTCAGCGATGCAGATGCTGCCCGGGCTGACCTCAGAGGGCTATTGCCAACGCGTGCGGCAGCGCCTGCTGGAGGCGTTGCCGCTGGAGCATTGCGACGCGTTCGCCGAAGTGGCGTAAGCGCAATTTCCGGCGGAGAGCATCCACGCATGGCGTGGACCTACTGCATCTCGACCGCCTTTCGCTAGATCCACGCCATGCGTGGATGCGATCAGGATCCGTGCCGACCAACGGTCGGCACCCACCAAGGCAGCGGTTGGTAGATCCGCGCCATGCGTGGATGCGATCACGATCTGTGCCGACCAAGGTCGGCACCCACCACGCTAGCGGGACGACCGGAAGTTGTTACGCAGGCCGTTCCAGCACTGCTGGTAATCGCCCTGGCGGTGGCCGGCGGCCAGCGCCTGTGCGGTCGGGCGGATCACCGCACGGGTCTCGAACATGAAGGCCATCGTGTCCTTGATCACATCGGCCTTGGACAGATCGGCATTGGACGCCTTGTCAAAGGTCGGCGCGTCCGGGCCGTGACCGCTCATGCAGTTGTGCAGCGACGCGCCACCCGGCACGAAGCCTTCGGCCTTGGCATCGTAGGCGCCATGCACCAGGCCCATGAATTCGCTGGCGATGTTGCGGTGGAACCACGGCGGGCGGAACGTGTTCTGCGCCACCAGCCAACGCGGCGGGAAGATCGCGAAGTCCATGTTGCTGGTTCCCGGCGTGTCGCTGGGCGAATGCAGCACCAGGAAGATCGACGGGTCCGGGTGGTCGTAGCTGATCGATCCGATGGTGTTGAAGCGACGCAGGTCGTAGCGGTACGGCGCGTAATTGCCGTGCCAGGCCACCACGTCCAGCGGCGAATGGTCGATCGGCGCACGCCACAGGCGGCCTTCGAACTTGGCGATCAGTTCGAAGTCGCCATCCACATCCTCGAACGCCGCATGCGGGGTCTCGAAGTCGCGCGGGTTGGCCAGGCCGTTGGAACCGATCGGTCCCAGGTCGGGCAGCTTCAGCAGCGCACCGTAGTTCTCGCAGATGTAGCCGCGGCTCGGGCCATCGGGCAGTTCGACGCGGAAGCGCACGCCGCGCGGGATCACCGCGATCTGCTGCGGCTCGATCTCGATCACGCCCAGCTCGGTCAGCAGGCGCAACGCGCCCAGCTGCGGCACGATCAGCAGCTCGCCGTCGGCGTTGTAGAAGTAGCGGCCGACCATGTCGCGGTTCGCGGCGTAGAGGTGGATGCCAACACCCGCGTGTGCATCGGGCGAGCCGTTGCCGCCCATCGTGTACAGGCCCTCGACGAAGTCGGTCGGCAGCTCCGGCAGCGGCAGCGGGCTCCAGCGCAGCTGGTTCGGCGAGGCCGGCTGTGCACCGAAATCACACTGCAACTGCGACTGCGCAAATGGAGTGAACTCGCCATGGGTCACCGCCGGGCGGATCCGGTACAGCCAGCTGCGGCGATTGCTGCCGCGCGGCGCGGTGAAGGCGGTGCCGGTCAACTGTTCGGCGTACAGGCCGTGGGCCACCTTCTGCGGCGAGTTCTGCCCGACCGGCAGCGCGCCGGCGACGGCCTCGGTGGCCAATTCGTTGCCGAAGCCGGACTGGTAGCCGCGGGCGGTGATGGCGGGGGACATGGGGGCTCCTGGGTACGGCGAGACCGGAACGGAAAGCAGCCGAGCATGGCCCGGCTCTACAGATGGGCAGGCGCCGGGACTGGCCCGGCGCTACCGATGACCTTACAGCACGCCGCGGCGGATCTGGTCGCGTTCGATGCTCTCGAACAGCGCGGTGAAGTTGCCTTCGCCGAAGCCTTCGTTGCCCTTGCGCTGGATGATCTCGAAGAAGATCGGGCCGATGCAGTTCTGGGTGAAGATCTGCAGCAGCTTGCGCTGGTGGGTTTCCGGATCGGCATCGATGAGGATCTTGTTCTTCGCCAGGCGCGGCACGTCTTCACCGTGGTTCGGCACGCGCTGGTCGATCACATCGAAGTAGGTCTCCGGCGTGTCGAGGAAATCCACGCCCTGCGCGCGCATCGCTTCGACGGTCTCGTAGATGTTCTCGGTGAAGCAGGCGATGTGCTGGATGCCTTCGCCCTTGTACGCGTCCAGGTACTCGTTGATCTGGCTCTTCGGGTCGGACGATTCGTTCAGCGGAATGCGCACGATGCCGTCCGGCGCGGTCATCGCCTTGGACACCAGGCCGGTCTTCAGGCCCTTGATGTCGAAGTAGCGGATCTCGCGGAAGTTGAACAGGCGCTCGTAGTAGTCCGACCACTGCTGCATGTTGCCGAAGTACAGGTTGTGGGTCAGGTGGTCGATGAAGGTCAGGCCGAAGCCGAACGGACGCAGGTCGGCGCCGGCGATCGGCTCGTAGTCGCCGTCGAAGATGCTGCCGGCCGCACCGTAGCGGTCGACCAGGTACAGCATGCAATCGCCGATGCCCTTGATGACCGGGGCGCTGACCGCCTTGCTGTCCGGCTTGAAGGCGATGGCTTCAGCGCCGTTGCCCAGCGCGGTCTGGTAGACCTCCTGGCCCGGCTTCTTGAAGCGGATGGCGAAGCCGCAGGCGCACGGACCGTGCTTTTCAGCGAAGTCGGCCGCGAACGAATCGGGGTCTTCATTGACCAGGAAGTTGACGTCGCCCTGGCGATAGACGGTAATCGGACGCTGCTTGTGCTTGAGCACCGCGCTGAAGCCCATCTTCCGGAAGTACTCGTGCAGCTCCTGGCCACGGCCGGCCGGGGCGGCGAATTCGACGAACTCGAAGCCGTCGATGCCCATCGGGTTCTCGAAGGTGGTGACCTGCATGCCGGGGTTGGGGTGCGAGGCGGTCGGGACTGCGGTATTCATGGCGTGGCTCCGAATCGGTACCGCATCGGTACAAACCAGGTGCGGGCAGGTAGGGACCCGGCGAGAATGCAGGGTCTGGACCTACCCCTTATAGTTACACTTGAAACCACCAGCAAGGTGCACCGCAACATGAGCCCCGCCGATCCCGTTTCGACCCGCCTGCGTGCCTCGCACGTCCTGCTCGACCTGGAACAGTTCCTGCCGTACCGGCTGAGCGTGCTGTCCAACCGGGTCAGCGGCAACATCGCCAAGCTATACGGCGATCGTTACGGTCTGGCGATTCCCGAATGGCGGGTCATCACCATCCTGGCGTTGTACCCGGGCTCCTCGGCCAGCGAGGTCTCCGACCGCACGGCGATGGACAAGGTGGCGGTCAGCCGCGCGGTGGCCCGCCTGCTGGAGCGCGGCTTCATCAAGCGCGAGACCCACGGCGACGACCGCCGCCGCTCGGTGCTGGCGTTGTCCGCAGCCGGCTTCGAGGTCTACGAGACCATCGCGCCGATGGTGATCGAGATCACCCGCAAGCTGATGTCGGTGCTGAGCGAGGAGGAGGAGCAGGTGCTGGAGAAGCTGATCCTGCGCCTGGCCGGCGATGGCCTGGAGCGGATGGGCGAAGGGGTGTGAGGGGTTTCCGGGGCTGCGCCCCGGGCTCCGTAGAGGCAAACGAGCAACTGCCGAAGCGAAGCTGGCCTTCTGGGAGAGGCGGGGTGGATGGTGTCGTGGGCGGCTCTATTGTGGATCAGGTGCACGCCATCGATAAAGTGTAACGCGCGTTGTTCATTGCCCGCCGACGAACGGCCTTTCGTCCGGATTCGACTTAGCCTGTCGTGTTTGCCACGAGATGTTTCGGTATCGGGCCGGTAAAGTTCTGCTCGACAGAGCGGCTGTATCGGAATTCGCGCATCGAGTGGCATTGCCTATTGGACGAGCCGCCTCATTGGCTTGAGGGTGGGGACGCAGCGGAGCACCGCTGCCGGGGTTGAAAGCCCGATGATCCGAAGGAAACCACGCCGCACCCGCCGTCGCCCATCGCGGGCGACGGCGACTCGCGCTGCACCGCTTTGGCGGGCGGTGCGTGGGGCCGCTTGGCCGCCGTTCTTCCTTCGGATCACGGTCTTTCAACCACGCATCGCCTGCCGCCTTTCCGGCGGCCTGGTCACGGAGCTTCGTCATGACACGCCCCAATCACCCCACCACCGCACCCATCGACCATGAAACCGACCTGCAGCGCATCGACGAGGCGCTGGCCACGTTGCAGAACGTCGCCGATGCGTGGTTTCAACATCATCGACTGAAGCGGTGTGAACCGGGCCTGCTACTGTCATTGAACCGGCTGCTCGACCTGACCAGTCTCGCCAAGGGCTACGCCAGTGCGCTGCGGGTGATTGCCGAGGAGTAGCGTCATTCCACGCATGGATTAACCAATGAGAACATTGTCGTATCAGTGGTACGACATTTCGGCTGCGGCATTTCGACCCGCGGATAACGATTATCCGCCAGAGAACACCTCATCACCTCAAGCCCGACCCAGCTAGGGTGCGCCTCCGCCACAGCAACTACGTGGCCTAGTCAGGGATACGAAGTCCACATAGCCGTAGGCTAGGGGCGCCCATTCCGTCTGCGGATCCTTTTCTTCACGCCGTCAACGAGGCTGCTATTAATTTGCACAACGACGGCTCGCTCCCCTTCCGCGAGTGCGCCCCAAAGAGACGCGACAACAGAGAAGAAGCAGAGGCAACAAAATACAGATACAAATCTAGATAGCCATGAATTACCCATCTCATAAAGTGACAACACTATGGTCACGAATACGATAGAACAAAGCGAGAAGCAAGACCTGTAGAGCGCACGAACCATAGACCTGTACTTTGCGCGCTCGGGCACTTGCTCCACGGTAGCCCCCGATGCCAATCCGCCAAGCATTCTTGGGAAAACGATCGCAATCCATATACCAAACACTGTCACCACGAGGCCTGCGAATGCCGCCTCCGCATTCAAAACAGTAAGCGCTCGTTCACGCGATAAATCGCCCACCCCACCGCCGAAAAGGACGGCAGCCAATGAGACGAAAATATCGCGAACACGAAACTCAATCACCCTCAAGCGCCTCAATTATTGCGCCACCACTAGCCTGAAGAAACTCGGAAAGATCGTCCAAATCAATCATTCCGTGCTCATTTCTACCAACATTGATCGACGCTCTTTTCCTGGCGATAGCTCCGCTCAACCAGTGAATTCTCTGAGAATCCTTGGCAAACGTAAAGCCCACATCATCCCAACCTTCGTCGGCCACATCCATCGCCTTTTCTATGACAGACTCAAGCTTCTCCGGAGTAAATCGCGCCTTCATCTCAATATGAAATGGAATGTCGGCTCGAAGCCTATTATTGACCGGAAGACCTATTATTGAAAAAGCCGAATCCACAAATGCCCGCTCTTGCTCCACCTGCGGGCTAACACTCGCACGCTTAATAACCTTTCTAATCTCGTCAAATCGGGCCTTTATCTCGTCGATGTTTGCAGCAACTCGCCTCAGAGTCGTCCGGAAATATGGCTCAACCTCTTGATATACATCGCCATCATACTCGTAGCCCAACAGCTGGTCATCGTCACCCCAAGAGCACCATCGGGAACTTGACCGAAGGAACTCTTGAATATATCTCTGAAACTGGCGACTACCATTAAGCCTCTGTTCAAACCGCAAATTCAGTACAAGACCCTTATTTGAGTCGATAAAGAAAAATGCGGGATAGCCTGGGAGACTGAAACCATCGACCTCGATTGCACTGATACTAGGCGATCCAATCTTGGAGTCGATCGCGACCACCTGGACTCCTTCATCGATTGCTGGAAGCTCGTTCCACGTGCAGAGCATCCAGTGATTAGTTGCACCGAATCGTTTGATATCGATACAAAATGCCCTGAGAAAATCATCATCCTCAACCGGCGTATAAGTACTGGACTCACCAATTGACTCCAAGCCCTCTGTCCAACCCCTAAAATCGCTCAGAACTTGAAACAAGGTTGCGAACTGATGAGACTCTTCGTCATCGTAGAATCCGCATCTTGCAACCTTATAAAGCGTGTAGGTCACGTCTTCCATAATCCCCCCTATCCTTTACTTGCCAATGTAACGCCATTGCTAAAGGCGAAGCAATCTGGCGCGAATACCCCTCAGCTCAGATGCTTGCGGCGCGCATGGATCCACGGCACCGCCAGCGCGGCAATGGCACCACCGGCGAAGCCGAGCGAGGCGGAAACCGTGGCCGCTTCGACTGCCCCCGGCAACGCCAGCGCGGCAGCCACCAGCAGCAGCGACGGCAGGCCGACGAAGGTGCCCAGGAAGAAGTGCCAACGCGGCGACCAGGTGTTGAGCTGCAGCAGGCTGACCGGCTGCCAAGCATCGGATGCGGCATCTTCGGCGATCTTCGCCACAGCCTTGGCCAGATCTACTTCCGGCAGCGCGCGCCCCTGCCGTGCGGTGGCCAGCAGCTCGGCCACGGCCTCCACCGGCGGGAAGCTGGACGGCCACGCCACCGGGGCCGGCACGCCGTAGGCGGTCAGCACCGGCACGCTCAGCCACGGCGCTACCAACGGACGCATGCGGCGGCGGCCGTGCACGCACCAGATCTGCGGCTGGCCGTGCGCCGTGACGCTGTACAGCGCCAGTTCGTTGGCCGGCGGATAGCCGAGCATGGTCACTCGCGCCGCCAGACTGTCCTGGCCCATCGCACGCAGGAAACCAGGGCGGCTGCGTCCTTCCTGCATCCACGCCAGGCCCAGCGCCCCCACCAGGTACGCCTCCGCGACGTCCTTGCTGCCCGCAGTGGCGCGCTCATCACTGGCCAGGTACCAGGCCAGCGATTTCGGTTCGGGCACATCGTCCAGTCCCCAGCGGCTGTCGTCCCCCAGCACATGGCGCACTGGCAGGCGCGCGGGCGCGGTCTCGCCACGCTCGCCCGGCTGCAGGAACGGCAGCACGCCCTGGATGAAGGTGGACAGTTCGATCGCACGCACGCCATGGCCCTGCCATTCCGGCGGCAGCAACCCGGCCAGCTGGCCGTCGGCGGCCAATGCATCGAGCCGTGATTTCTGCTCGACCAGTTTCTGCACCGCACCCTTCAACACCACGTTGTCGGGCAGCGCGATCTGCGGCAGGCGATGGCGCGGCGGCACCAGTTCAACACTGTCCTCGCCGGTGCCGGCGTCATCCAGCAGCGCCTCCTGCGGCGGCAGGGTCACACCCTCGCCTGCTTCGCCTTCGGCCAGAGTACTGGCAGGTTCGGGCAGTCGTTCGGCGTGGTCGCTGTGCATGGGCGTTCCGGTAGGTTGCATCGACGGGGCGTCGACTGAGGTCCTTGCCGGTAACGGCGTACGTGCGGTGAAGTTGAGATGCCGATTCGAAGAGTGTGACGGCGCGCGCAGTAGATCCGCGCGGGGCGTGGATGCGCCACAGTGCCGACCAACGGTCGGCACCCCCCGGGTTGGTGGCCAGCAGATGGCATCCACCAGAGCATGCCGGCCAGCGGCCGGCACTACCCTATTCCGGTTTGTCAGGTGCCCACTGCTTGAGGAACGCGGTCACGCGCGCGGGCTGGAAGGCTTCGCCCTTGCGCAGCTCGCCGGTGGCCTGCGATACCAGCAGGCCGCCATCGGCGTCGAGCACCAGCAGGTACGGGTAGTCGCGCTCCATCATCGGGAACTGGGCGAAGAAAGCGGTATTGGGTTGTTCGTCGCTGGCGTTGACCTTTACCCACACGTAGTGGGCATCGCGGAAGCGGCGCAGATCACCGTTGCCTTCCACCAGCTCGTCCAGCGCCCGGCAGCGATCGCAGGCGGCATTGCCGACCTCGAGCAGGATGCGCTTCTTGCCGCGCTGGGCTTCCACCTTGGCGGTGGCCAGATCGTCGGCGGGGTTGCGGGCCGGGTCGAACTGCGCGCCGAGCCCGGCGATGGCGGCAATATCCGCCGCCACCGGGGTGTTGCCCGAGGCCACCGGTTCGCTGGGGTCAGCGACCGGTGGCTCGGTGGGTCGGGTATCCAGCGGCTGCGTAGGCTCGGCGGCGGCAGGCGGTTGCGGTTGGGAACAGGCGCCGATCAGCGCCGCACAGACCACCACCACTGCTCCACCGAGCTTCATGCGCATGCCTTCTACCCTCTCATCGTTACTTGACGCCGTGCATCAGCTTGTTGATCAGCGGGGCGATCAGGAACAGCACCACGCCGGAGCCGATCAGGGCCCAGAACCCGAAGGTATACCCCTTCAGGGCCGACTCGACCGTCATGCCGCCTTCACCACTGACCACGCCGGCGAAGATGCCCGACAGGTTGTTGCCGATGCCGGTGGACAGGAACCAGCCACCCATGCCGAAGCCGACCAGGCGCACCGGGGCCAGCTTGGTCACCATCGACAGGCCGATCGGCGACAGGCACAGCTCACCCACGGACTGGATGACGTAGACCATGAACAGGGTCCAGAACGGGATCTTGCCGTCCACGACCATCTGCGACAGCGCGTACATCAGCAGGGCGAAGGCGGCGCCATTGAACAGCAGGCCCAGGCCGAACTTGCGCGGGATGGACGGATTGGCGCGGCCCATGGCCACCCAGATCCAGGCGATGATCGGGGCCAGGGTGATGATGGCCACCGAGTTGACCGACTGGAACCACGCGGTCGGGAACGTCCATTCACCGAACTGGCGGTTGACGATGTTCTCGGCCAGGAAGGTAAACGAGCTGCCGGCCTGTTCGAAGAACATCCAGAACATCACGTTGAAGGCGAAGATGATCAGCATGGCGATCACGCGGTCGCGCTGCACCTTGCCCTCGCGGATGCCCTCGACCAGCAGCAGGATGGCCAGCGCGGTGAACATCGCACCCAGGATCCAGGCCAGCGCGGTGGCGCCGGTGGCCAGCAGGAAGTACGCGACCGGGATGGCGACCACGGCACCGGCCAGCACCATGATGATGCGGCCGAAGCCTTCAGCGCCGGCCGGCGGTGCACCGATGCCCTTCAGGCCGGCGCGACCGATGTAGAACCACACCAGCGAGATCAGCATGCCCACGCCCGAAGCGATGAACACGACCTTGTAGGACGGCATGGCATCGGTACCGAAGACCTTGCGGGCCAGGTACTCGGTCAGCACCGGGGCGATCATCGCGCCAATGTTGATGCCCATGTAGAAGATGGTGAAGCCCGAATCGCGGCGCTCGTCCTTCAGGCCGTACAGCTTGCCGACCATGGTCGAGATGTTCGGCTTGAACAGGCCATTGCCGACGATGATCGTGGCCAGGCCGAGCTTGAAGATGTGCTCCTGCGGCAGCGAGATCATGAACAGGCCGGCGGCCATGATGATCGCGCCGGTCAGGATCGATCGCTGATAGCCCAGTACCCGGTCAGCCACGTAGCCACCGAAGATGGCTGCGGCATACACCAGGGCCAGGTAGGCGCCGTAGATGCGGCTGGCGTCGCCTTCACCGGCAGCGCTGCCGTTGTAGAACTGGGCAACGATGTACAGCACCAAGGCCCAGCGGATGCCATAGAACGCAAAGCGCTCCCAGAACTCGGTCATGAACAGCATCCACAACGGGCGCGGGTGGCCCAGCGTGGTCTTGAAGTCCGGCAGCGCCGGCTCTGGGGTGTTCGCAGTGGCGTTTACGCTCATGCGGGTTTCCTGGTTCGGTGGATGACGAGCACGTCCGCTGTGCAGTTGGAGCAACGCGCGAGGATCACCGACTTCTGGCGTTCACGTCAAATACACGCCGTTTGAGGCAGGTGCCAGCCTGCTCGCTGAACTTGCATCTGAAACGATCCAGCCAGTGGCCGGGATCCAAGCTGAATACGGATCAGCCCTGCGCTGACGGGGGCCCGGCCTGCAGGCTGGTACGCACCTGGAACAGCTCGGGGAAGAAGGTCAGTTCCAGCGCCTTGGCCAGGAAGCCCACCCCGGACGAGCCGCCGGTGCCGCGCTTGAAGCCGATCACCCGCATCACGGTGCGCATGTGTCGGAATCGCCATAGCTGGAAGGCGGTCTCCAGGTCCACCAGGTCCTCGCACAGCGCGTACTCGCGCCAGTAGCGGTCGGTGTCCTGGTAGATGCGTTCGAAGACCGGCTGCAGTGCGTCGTCGGCCACATGCGGCTGGGTCCAGTCGTGGTTTTCATACACGGCCGGTACGGCGTGGCCGAAGCGGGCCAGGTACTTCAGGAACTCCTCGTACAGGCTGGGCGCCTCCAGCACGGTGCGCAGCTGCGCCTGTCCGGCCGCATCGTGCTCGAACACCTGCAGCATCTGCGCGTTCTTGTTGCCCAGCAGGAACTCGATGTAGCGGTACTGCAGCGACTGGAAACCCGACGACGGGCCCAGCACGTCGCGGAAGCCCATGTACTCGGACGGGGTCAGCGTTTCCAGCACCGACCACTGCTCGGTCAGCTGGCGCAGCACCTGCTTGCTGCGCGCCAGCACCTTGCGGCACTGCCAGACTTCATCGCGCTGCAGGAAGCCGATTGCGGCACGCAGTTCGTGGCCCAGCAGCTTCAGCCACAGCTCCGAGGTCTGGTGCTGGATGATGAAGAGCATCTCGTCATGGTGCGGCGGGTTGGACAGCGGCTGCTGCGCGCTGAGCAGCTGGTCCAGCCGCAGGTAGCCGCCGTAGGTCAGGCGCCCCTGCAGGTCGGTGTGGATGCCGGCTTCGAGATCGCGTTGGTTGTTGTCGACGGACATGGGCGGGACCAGATCGGGGGCGGCAAGGGTAGCGCGTTGCCGCCGCGCTGGCAGCCGCCGGGCCCATACCCGGGCGTGCGGTTGGCCGTGGAGCATCGGCCGATCCCGGGCCTGCGCGTGGAACCGTCCAGGCCGTTGTACTGGCGGTCAGCCAGAGGCGTATTCTGATGCTTTGCAGCAACGACTGAATACGTTGTTGTTATTGGCCCCCCACCCGCCGGCAGGGGTAAAACGGGGAATCGCCGTGTTGCGGCGCAGGAAGGCTATTCCGTACGCGTTCCTTAACATGGCGATTCATATCATTTGTAACTTCTCTGTCGAAGGTGCAGTACGCAATGACGGTTGCCGCTGAATTCAAGATCGAATACCTGCAGTACCTGGATACGGACGGCACGCTCGTCCGCGACGACCTGCCCGCGTCGCTGCGCGACCCCAAGGTCCTGGTACCGCTGTTCAAGCAGATGCTGTTCGTACGTACGTTCGACAGCAAATCCATCGCGCTGCAGCGCACCGGCAAGCTCGGCACCTATGCCGCCTGCCTGGGCCACGAGGCTGCGCACGTGGGCATCGGTGCTGCGATGCAGAAGGACGACGTGTTCGCACCTTCGTACCGCGAGTATGGCGCGATGTTCATGCGTGGCGTGCGCCCGCACGACGTGCTGATGTACTGGGGCGGCGACGAGCGCGGCAACGACTACGGCGGCAATGCGGCCAAGGACTTCCCGTTCTGCGTGCCGATCTCCACCCAGTGCCTGCACGCCGCAGGCGCTGCGCTGAAGTTCAAGCTCAACAAGGAACCGCAGATCGCGGTGGCCGTGTGCGGCGACGGCGGCAGCTCCAAGACCGACTTCTACGCGGCACTGAATTCGGCCGGCGCCTACAAGCTGCCGCTGATCCTGTGCATCGTCAACAACGGTTGGGCCATCTCGGTTCCGCGTTCGGCCCAGACCGGTGCCGAAACGCTGGCGCAGAAGGGCCTGGCCGGCGGCCTGCATTGCCTGCAGGTGGACGGCAACGACCTGATCGCGGTGCTGGCGGCAATGGAGCAGGCGCGCGAACGTGCGCTGGCCGGCGACGGTGGCACCGTGCTGGAACTGATGACCTACCGCCTGTCCGACCACACCACCGCCGATGACGCGCGCCGCTACCGCGACGACGCCGAGGTGAAGGATGCCTGGCAGCGCGAGCCGATGCTGCGCCTGCGCAAGTACCTGATCAACGCCGGTGTGTGGAGCGACGAAGAGGAAAACGCCTGGGTTGCCGAGTGCGGCACGCGCGTGGACGAGGAAGTGAACCTGTACCTCAACACGCCGGTGCAGCCGGTCGAGGCGATGTTCGACTTCCTGTATGCCGATCCGCCGCCGGACCTGCTGGCCCAGCGTGCCCAGGCGATCGCCCTGGAGAAGCGCCATGGATGAGATCAAGAACGGCGCGCCCGGCGCGCACACCAACGCCGCCGACAGCGCTGCTGTCGCGCGCGGAGAAGAGAGCATGACCACCACGCCGATCACCCTCATCGAAGCCATCACCCAGGCGCTGGCCTGGGAGCTGGAACACGACCCGTCGGTGCTGGTGCTGGGCGAAGACGTGGGCGTCAACGGCGGCGTGTTCCGCGCCACTGCCGGTCTGCAGCAGCGCTTCGGTTCCGAACGCATCCTCGACACCCCGCTGGATGAAACCACCATCGCCGGCCTGACCATCGGCCTGGCCGCGCAGGGTATGAAGCCGGTAGCAGAAGCCCAGTTCGATGGCTTCATGTACCCGATGGTCGACCATATCGTCTGCCACGCCGCACGCCTGCGTTACCGTACCCGTGGCCGCCTGCACTGCCCGATGGTGCTGCGCGTGCCGTGGGGCGGTGGCATCCGCGCGCCGGAACACCACAGCGAAGCCAACGAGGCGATCTTCACCAACGTGCCGGGCCTGCGCGTGGTGCTGCCGTCGTCGCCGCAGCGTGCGTACGGCCTGCTGCTGGCCGCGATCCGCGAACCGGATCCGGTGATCTACATGGAGCCCAAGCGCATCTACCGCCAGTACAAGGAAGTGGTCGTCAACGACGGCGAAGCCTTGCCGCTGGACGTCTGCTTCGTGCTGCGCGATGGCACCGACGTGACCCTGGTGACCTGGGGCGCGCAGGTGAAGGAAGCACTGGAAGCGGCTGACAAGCTGGCCGGCGAAGGCATCAGTGCCGAAGTCATCGACGTGGCCACGCTGCGCCCGCTGGACTTCGCCACCATCGCCGAATCGGTGGCCAAGACCGGCCGCTGCGTGATCGTGCAGGAGGCCCCGAAGACCGCGGGCTTCGGCGCCGAGATCGCCGCGCGCCTTGCCGAGGAATCGATCTACGACCTGCTGGCGCCGGTCGAACGCGTCACTGGCTACGACACCCACATTCCGCTGTTCCGCCTGGAAATGAAGTACCTGCCGAGCGTTGAGCGGATCGTGGCTGCAGCCAAGCGCGCGGTGGCGGCCGGCTGACGTGCGGGCCCGCCTTCTGGGGGCTTACCGCAGCCAGTATCCCAACCCGCTCCGGTTCCACACCGGCCAGATCGTCGAAGTAGGTGTCCGTGACGAGGAATGGCCGGCGTTTGCCTGGGTACGCACCAACGATGGGCGCGCTGGATGGGCGCCCATCGCCTGGTTGCAGCTGCTGGACGAGGGTCGCGCCGAAGCCCTGTGCGACTACGACGCCCGCGAGCTGGATGTGGAAAGCGGCGAGATGGTGAAGCTTCATCACGAACACGGTGGGTGGTGGTGGTCCGAGCGCGCCAATGGCGCGACGGGCTGGCTGCCGGCCCGCGAACTGGAACTGCTGGAAGAGAACTGCAAATGAGCCAGACCAAGAACTTCAACCTGCCCGACCTGGGCGAAGGCCTGCCGGACGCGACCATCGTCGAGTGGTTCGTCAAGGAAGGCGATGTGATCAAGCTGGACGAGCCGCTGGTCTCGATGGAGACCGCCAAGGCCGTGGTGGAAGTGCCCTCGCCGTTCTCCGGCAAGGTGCTGAAGCTGTCCGGCGGCGCCGGCGACATCATCCCGACCGGCTCGGTGCTGGCCAGCTTCGAACTGGACCCGAACCTGCCGCAGCGTGCCGATGGCCAGGACACCGGCCACAGCCATGGTCACGCCGCACCTGCCGCTGCACCGACGCCGCCGCCGCTGCCGGCCGCTGCCGCACCGGTCGCCGTGGAAGAAGCCAAGCCCGCCGCGGCCGAGCGTGATGACGCCGGTACCGTGGTCGGCGCGATGCAGAGCTCCAATGCCGTGCACGCGGAGCAGGCGCTGGCCGTCGGTGGCGTCAAGGCCGTGCCGGCCGTGCGTGCGATGGCGCGCAAGCTGGGCGTGGACCTGAGCCGCGTGCCGGCCACCGGCACCGATGGCGCCGTGACCATGGCCGACGTCAAGCAGGCCGCCGCCAACGGCAGCGCCAAGCTGGGCGCTGCTCCGGCGCCGGTCGCTGCCGCCGCGTATGCCGCGCCGGCCCCGGCGCAGGTGTCTGCCCCGGTGCAGAGCGAAGCCCGCACCCCGCTGTCTGCCGCCGGCAAGCCGATGCGCACCCAGCCGCCGGGCGTGGTCGCCAAGGGCCAGCCGGAACCGCTGAAGGGCGTGCGCCGCAACATGGCCCGCGTGATGGCCGACGCGCACAGCAAGGTCGTGCCGACCACGCTGAACGACGACGCCGACATCCATGCCTGGCTGCCGGGCAACGACGTCACCGCGCGCCTGGTGCGTTCGATCGTGGTCGCCGCGCAGAAGGTGCCGGCGATGAACGCCTGGTTCGACGGCGAATCACTGACCCGCACCCTGCATGCGCAGGTGGACATCGGCATCGCCGTGGACACCGACGACGGCCTGTTCGTGCCGGCCCTGCGCAATGCCGATATGCTGGATGCACGTGGCATCCGCGAAGGCGTCAACCGCCTGCGCGAGCAGGTGGAATCGCGTTCGATCGCCGCCTCGGAACTGAGCGGCTACACCATCTCGCTGTCCAACTTCGGCATGTTCGCCGGCCGCTACGCGACCCCGGTCGTGGTGCCGCCGTGCGTGGCCATCGTCGGTGCCGGCCGTGCCCGCCACCAGATGACCCCGGTGATGGGCGGCGTGGAAGCGCACAAGGTGATCCCGTTGTCGGTCACCTTCGACCACCGCGCGGCTACGGGTGGTGAAGCCGCCCGCTTCCTGCGCGCGATGATGGACGACCTGGCGCTGGCCAGCTGATCCAGCTGATCGGTGGGTGCCAACCTTGATTGGCACATGAACTGGAAAAACGCCGGGCACTGCCCGGCGTTTTTTTGTGCCCGCATCCACGCATGGCGTGGATCCACAAAATGCCCGCGATCAATCGCGAGCGACCATACCCTCGGCGCGGCTGTAGACACGCAGGCGGTGCCCGTCAGGATCCGCTCCGACGAAGGTGTGGCCGAACTCCAGCGTCACCGGCGCCTGCAGGATCTCCACGCCGAGCGCGCGCCACGCATCATGTGTCTGCTGCACCGTCTCGGGGTCGGCAACCAACATAGCCAGTTCCGCGGCGCCGGCCTGCGCGGACACCGGCGGCTGCACGTCATCGCGCTGCCACAGGCCGAGCGCGGCGCCATCACCGAGCAGGAACAGCGCAAAGCCGGGCGACTGCTCGACCGGCGGCTTGCCGAGGATGCCGCTGTAGAAGGTGGCGCTGGTGGCGACGTCGCGCACGTACTGCAGCAGGGTGCTGGGCGTGAACATGGGGAAGCTCCGTTGTGGGGAGCGATCATGGTGGAACACGTCTGCTGACAGATTCTGTCAGTAGATCAAGCAGATGAAGTCGACCGGGTAGAGTCGATCGTCGTTCGAACATCTCGCGTATTGCGGGCATTTCCGCCATCGGATGGAAAAACAGGCGACCCACTGTGATCTCGCGACATATCGCAAAGCCAAGTCATGATGGGAGCTGTCGTCGGCGATGAACCTTCGCTCTTTTGAAGCCCCCCGGACCAATCAAAGGGAGACGCAGTTACCAGTTGCAACAGACAGAAGTGATTTAGAGTCAAATGCAGACGGAACGCAACTTCACATAATGCACATGAAAAGGAAAGTTCATGACCACAATACGCAGATATCTCCCGTTATTGGCAGCCATCATCACCGCTTCTCCCGCCTTTGCGGACGACGCCCCCAAGGATGTGGCAATACAGCACTACGCGGAAACCATGCACATAGGCACGTTCGAAGCCGCGCAACGAATGGATGCGGAACGGGCCGCCGGTAAACTCAGCGCACGGCTTCAGAGGGAGAAGCCTGAGACGTTCGCCGGCCTTTACATCGAGCACTCCCCTGAATTCAGGATCGTCGTGAAGTTCACTGGCGATGCCTCGGGCCAGCTATCTGCCTATACCAAAGATCGCCTCTACGTCGCGGAAAATTCGCCACGCTCTCTCGAGCTTCTCCGCGCCACCCAGGCGGAAGTGTCCGAGCAGCTCGTCAAGGCGGGCATCGAATTTGCGGCCACGGTAGACATAAAGAATTCCATCGTCGAGGTATATGTACGCGATCCCGATGCCGTACGCGCCAGACTTTCCAATCTCCTCTCCGTCGTCGACTTCATCCGCGTAAAAGAGACCACAGGTTTCATAGAGCCAACAAACACTGTGGCGGGCGGGCGGCGACTGGAGGGCTACCAGCAGCAACTCTGCACAGCAGGCTTCAACGTGGTCGAAACTGCAACTCGCGAACTAGGCTTGGCCACTGCCGGTCACTGTGACAACGACAATTATCAACGCAACCCAACCGCTCGCATTCTGTTCAAGAGTGAACGCAACAAAGGATCTTACGACGTTCAGTGGGGTGCACAGCAGCGTGGCGGCGTCATCTTCTCCCAGTCGAACGAAATCATTGTCGATGGGGAAAAGCTGGCGATAACCGATGAGGCATCACTTGCCGACATGACACCAGGCACAACGGTCTGCAAGTTCGGCGTAACGACCGGTCGCACATGCGGATCCATCAAAGACGCAGAGTTCGCAGCCAACTGGAAGGGGGAAGCCGGCACCTACGTCCAAGTCGTCAGCCTTGATGGAACCGTGATGAACAAAGGCGGCGATAGTGGTGGTCCCGTCTATGCCGGCAACTCCGCCTACGGCCTTGTTCATGGCAGGGGAAACGATGGCTCTCCTTGGGAGAATGACCTTTTCTTCATGCCCATAGAGAGAATGTCCACCCTGGGCGTCGCTACCCTGACGAAGCCATTTCAGCTGGACAGCGTTCCAAACGTGTCTGGAACAGGCGCCAGCGTTACTGCCACGATGAACTTCAGTGGGTATCCGAGGTTTCCGGTATACATCAACCTCGAGGTCGTGACGTGTCCCGCCGGATGGATCTGCATCGGGGGGCGCGCCAAAGTCGACAAGAACATTCCATCTCCCATCACCTTCACCTGGGGTTGTACACCCAGTAAACCTGGTGAACCCCAAGTTTCGAGAGTCAGGACATTCTTGGAAGATGCGTCGGGCCTCGTAACCCAGGCCATAGAGTCGACGATTACCTGTACCACCCCGACCTCCCCGGCACATAGCCAACCAGCTGTGTAAGCCCACCACGTTGATGCACAGCGCCATTCCTCATTGTGGCTACGAACGATCCAGCCAGTCCGGTGCGATGCCCTGTGCCTTCTGCCAGCGCCGCAGCAGCGTGGCGCGCGGCACGCGGTAGCGGTCCTCCAGCACACGCACCTGGCGGATGCGGTCCAGCCGGAAATGACGGAAATCCTCGCGGCTCTCACACCACGCCGCCAGCATCGGCACCTCATCGAAGTAGCCCAGCGCGAACGGCCAGACGGTGCGCTCGGTACGCTGGCCCTGCGCGTCCTCGTAGCCGAACTTCAATCGCTGCTGCGAACCCACAGCTTCACGCACGGCCTGCAGGCGCGCGGGGGGAACCTTGCTCCCAGCGCGCGAAGGGCCCACGCGCAGGCCGCTATCACGCAAGGCTTCCCGGCGCGCGGCTGGCAGCACATGCGCGATACGCGCCAGGGCATCACGTGCGGCCTCGGCCAGCGCAGGCTCGGTGCGGGCCGCGACCCAGCGCAGGCCCAGCACCAGCGCATCGATCTCGGCCGGTGGCAGGGTCATCGGCGGCAGGGTATCGCTCGGCGCCAGCTGGTAGCCGACGCCGGCCTCGCCACGCAGGTCGGCGCCCTGCTCGCGCAGGGTCTCGATATCGCGGTACAGCGTGCGCAGGCTGATACCCAGCGCATCGGCCAGCACCTGCCCCGCGACCGGCCGTCGATGACGACGCAGCAGCTGCAGCAGCTGGGTCAGGCGCAGCGCTCGCGACATCAGCCGACCAGCGCGCGCGACGCCACCACGTGCTCGCCCGGTTGCGGGGCCAGCGCGGCCTCGACCAGTGCCTTGGCGATCTCGCTGGCCGGGTTGATCCGCCACGCCCGCGGCAGTACCGGCCCCAACGCGCCGAGTACCGTCAGTGCGAAACGCTCGCCGCGACGCACCTCGTTGCGCTCGCCACCGATCAGCCCTGGGCGGACCAGGGTCAACGAGTTGAAGCCCAGCGCGCGCAGGTCACGCTCCAGCTCGCCCTTCACCCGGCTGTAGAAGATCGACGACTGCGGGTTGGCGCCGGCCGCGGAATTCAGCACATAGGTACTGGCCCCCTGTGCCTGTGCGAGCCGTGCGAACGCCAGCGGATAGTCGTGGTCGATGCGATGGAAGGCCTCGCGGCTGCCGGCCTGGGCAATGGTGCTGCCCAGCGCGCAGATGACCGCGTCTACGCGCGCCCATTCGGGCGAGGTGGGCAACGCGTCGAAGGCCAGCACCGGGTTCTCCAGCTTCCCGTGGGTTACGCCCAACGGGCGGCGGGTGGGCGCCACCACGGCGCTGCAGCGCGGGTCGTCCAGCAGCCTGGGCAGGGTCAGCCCGCCGACCAGGCCGGTCGCCCCCAGCAACATCACGCGCATCACCACCTCCACTGCGGCATCCTGTCGCCCATCCTAGCCGTTCAAGCCGTCGGCGGCCGCGCCGATATGCTGGAACCAGTCCCTGCCAGCCCCCCAGGATTCGCTCCATGACGGACCAGCCCGACCACCGCCCTGCCCCCGGCACCGCCCTTGGGCCGCCGGCACGCGTGCGCGCGGTGGTGGACGATGGGCTGGGTGACCGCGTGGTGCTGCAGGGCGGCGGTGGCGTGGCCCTGCAGCAGCTGTTCGCAGGCGCCGACGCGCCGGAACCGCTGCTGGCGGCGTTCGCCAACGGCATGGCCACCCTGCCGGGCGAGCTGGGCGACATGGGCGACCGCCTGCAGTCGGCGCAGGCCAGCGCCGATTGGCCGCGCTACGGCCGCGCGATGCGGCAGCTGATCGACAAGTACATCCGCACCATCGAGCAGCATTCGCCGGACGGGCAGCCGGAAAGCCTGCGCTTGTCCGAGCAGCTGCGGTTGCTGCTGGGCGGTGCGGTGGTGGCCCTGCTGCAGCACGACCCGGACCTGCGCGAGCAAGCGCAGGCCCTGGCCACGCGCCTCCGCCAGTGGCAACCGGGTACCGCACTGGAGCCGATCGAACAGGGCGTGCGCGAACTCGGCCACCAGGTCGGCGTGCGCGCCGAGAGCTGGCAGGAGCAACAGGCGCTGCTGCTGGAGCTGTTCGCCCTGTTGCTGGAGAACGTGAGCGAGCTGCTGGATGACCGCAGCTGGCTGCAGGGCCAGATCGCGGCGGTGCGCCAGCTGCTGGATGGTCCGCTGGAAGCCGAAGCAGTCGAGCGCACCCGCGCCGAACTGCGCGAAGTGATCTACAAGCAGGGACTGCTGCGCCAGGGCATCGACGATTCAAAAGCGGCGATGCGCGGATTGATGGGCGAGTTCATCGAGCGCATGGATGGCATGGCCACCAGCACCGGTGAGTACCATGACCGCATCGGCAGCTACGCGCTGCAGCTGCGTGAGGCGCGCAGCATCGCCGACCTCAACCAGCTGCTGCAGGAGGTGATGCGCGATACCGGCAAGGTGCAGCAGCAGGCTGCGCAGGCCCGCGATCACCTGGCCAGCGCGCGGCAGGAAGTGGAACGCGCAGAGCAGCGCATTGCCGAGCTGGAGCAGGAACTGCGTGCTGCTGGTGACCTGGCGCGTATCGATCCGCTGACCCAGGCACTGAACCGCCGCGGCCTGGACGAACTGCTGCAGCGTGAGCTGGCGCGTGCCATGCGCAACAACTCGCCGCTGGGCGTGGCGGTGATCGATCTGGATGATTTCCACCTGACCAACGAGGCGCACGGTCACGCGGGTGGCGATGCTTTGCTGCAGCACCTGGTGGCCGTGTGCAAGCTGCTGCTGCGCGCCACCGACGGCATCGCACGGTTGGGCGGCGACGAGTTCGTTCTGGTACTGCCGGAAACCCAGGGCGCCGACAGCATGGCCACCGTGCAGCGCCTGCAACGTTCACTGGCGCACCGCGTGCTGACCGTGCAGGACCGGCGCGTGCCGGTGCATTTCAGCGCCGGGCTGGCGCAATGGCAGCCCGGTGACGATACCGAGACCCTACTGCGCCGCGCCGATGACGCGCTGTATGCGGCCAAGCGGCAAGGCAAGAACCGGGTGCAGGCGGGCTGATGATCCAGCGTGCAGACGCTGTAGCGCCCGAGCCCATGCTCGGGCGGCGGCGCGCAGCGCCGTAGAGCAGCCGAGCGTGGGCTCGGCTCTACAGATCATTTCCCGCGCAGCTTCTGGAACCCGGTCACCGCCGCCAGCACGATGGCGCCGGCGATGATGCCGACCACCATGTTGGCCGCAGCACTGATCAGCCAGCCCCACTGCCCTTCACCGCCCAGCGCCTGCACCGCGTGGTGCAGCGCCGGCACGTTGTGCACCAGGATGCCGCCGCCGACCAGGAACATGGCGATGGTGCCAGCCACCGACAGGAACTTCATCAGCCACGGCGCCGACGCCACCAGACCGCGACCGAAAGCGGCAATGGCGCCGCCCTTGCGCGACAGGTACAGGCCGACGTCATCAAGCTTCACGATGCCCGCGACCAGCCCATAGACGAACACCGTCATCGCCAATGCAACCACGGCCAGCGTGACCACCTGGTTGGTGAACGGCGCAGTGGCCACCACGCCCAGGGTCAGCACGATGATCTCGGCCGAGAGGATGAAGTCGGTGCGGATCGCGCCCTTCACCTTGTCCTTCTCCCACGCCACCATGTCCACCTGCGTATCGGCCAGCGCCTTGCGCCGTTCGGCCTGATGCTCGGCGTCGTCCTCGGCTGAGTGCAGGAAGCGGTGCGCCAGCTTCTCCACGCCTTCGAAACAGAGGAAGGCACCACCGATCATCATCAGCGGCACGATCAGCGGCACGTTCCAGCCGCGGCTGTGCAGCCAGGCCTCCAGGGCGCTGATCGCCAGTGCTGCCGGTACCAGGATCACCTTGTTGACCAGCGAGCCCTTGGCCACCGCCCACACCACCGGCAGCTCGCGGTTGGCGTTGACCCCGGTCACCTGCTGCGCGTTCAGCGCCAGGTCGTCGCCCAGCACACCGGCGGTTTTCTTCGCCGCGACCTTGGTCAGGACCGAGACATCGTCGAGGAGGGTGGCGATATCGTCGAGCAGGGCGAACAGGCTGGCACCGGCCATGGGAAGTCCAGAGAGGGAATGAGCGGATTCTGACCGATACCGGGGCGGCTGCGGAAGCGGTCGGATTCACCGCGTGCCTACCGCCCCCCGGCGACACTGCGGAATCCGGACATTGCTGGCCAGCGGCCGGCACGACCGTCTTTGCCGCATGGGAGTTCCGCTTGAGCAATCCGCCCACCGCCAATGGCAATCCCCCGCTGGTCAAAGGCATGAACCGGCGCAGCCAGATCCTGCGCCTGTTGATGCGCTACCGCCATTCAGGCGTATTTTCCGGCATGAACCTGGATGCCGCGGGCAATCCGGCCGACGTACCGGCAGATGGCAACCCGGAACAGTTCGTCAGTGACCTGGAAGCCTTGGGGCCCACCTTCGTCAAGCTGGGCCAGATGCTCTCTACCCGCCCGGACATGGTGCCGGTGGAGTTCGCCACGGCGCTGGAGCGCATGCAGGAGAAGGTGGCCGAGATTCCGGTCGAGCGCATCCATGCCATCGTCGAGCAGGAGCTGGGCGCCCCGGTGAACAAGCTGTTCGCTGCGTTCGATCCCGAGCCACTGGGCTGCGCGTCGATCGCGCAGGTGCACCGCGCGGTGCTGCACGATGGCCGCCAGGTAGCAGTGAAGGTGCAGAAGCCTGAAGTCGCCGCGCAGCTGCGTTCGGACCTGGAGGCGCTGCGCAGCTTCGCGCTGGCCGCCGACCACCTGACCCAGGTCGGCCGCCGCGTGCGCCTGCGCGACTGGCTCAACGAGTTCGCCAAGACCCTGATGCAGGAGCTGGACTACCACGCCGAGGCCGAGAACCTGGCCCGTTTCGGCCGGCACCTGAAGCCGTTCCGCCGCCTGTGGATACCGCAGCCGCTGTGGGACTACAGCAGCCAGCGCGTGCTGACCATGGAACTGGCCACCGGCGTGCGCGTGGATGCGATTCCCGATGTGCGCCGCACCGAGCAATCGATGGATCCACTGGCCGCCGCGCTGATCCGCGGCTACCTGGACCAGATCTTCGTGCATGGCGAGATCCACGCCGATCCGCATCCGGGAAACCTGCGGGTGATGCCCGATGGCCGGCTGGCGATCTTCGACCTGGGCATGGTCGCGCACATGCCGCCGCGCCTGCGCGAGCGCCTGCTGAAGATCCTGTTCGCAGCGGTCGATGGCCGTGGCGAGGAAGTGGCCGACGACCTGATCAACATCAGCACGCGGCTGGAGGCGTTCGACGAGGAACGTTATCTGCGCGAGACCGGCCAGTTGATCGCGCGTTACGCCGCCAGCGGCACGTTCTCCGAAGGCCGCGTGGTGCTGGACATGGTGCGCATCGCCACCGCCTGCGGGCTGCGCACGCCGCCGGAACTGAGCCTGCTGGGCAAGGCACTGCTCAACCTGGAAACCGTGTGCCGGCTGCTGGCACCAGAGCTGGAAACACGTCGCATCGTCGAGCGCCAGCTGCAGCACGTGATGCGCGCACGCCTGAAGAAATCGCTGTCTGCCGCCAACCTCGCCAGCGAGGCGATGGAGCTGCAGCAGCTGCTGCGCGATGGGCCGCGCAAGCTGTCGGACATCATGGCCCTGCTGGCCGAAAACCGCCTGCAGATGAAGGTGACCGGCCTGGAAGAATCGCGGTTGATGGAGAACCTGCAGAAGATCGCCAACCGCGTCGCGGCCGGCATCATCAGCGCCGCGTTGATCATGGCCGCCGCGATGATGATGAAGATCGACACCGGCTGGCATCTGTTCGGCTACCCGCTGATTGCGCTGATTCTGTTGTTCATCGGCGTGGTGCTCGGCCTTGGCATCGTGACCAGTGCATTGCTGTTCGACCGTCGCGCACGGGCACGCGAAGAACGCGGGCATCGCTAGCACATCAACGAAAACGCCGTATTCATGCGGTTTTTAATGCAATCCAACGTAGCCTTTCACGCTCGTTTTACCTTCTGAGCGCGATTTCGCGCGCGTCATTCCAACAAACATTTCAGTCAGGTTCGTGCATGCACTATCGGGTCATCGGCCTGTCATGTGCATGTGCTTGCGACAGCGCCGGTCGGATGGACACGCGTCGGTACGACGTCCATCAACATCCCGTCACTGCCGAAGCTGCCTATGCTCTGGATACTGTTGTTGTCGTTGTTGCTGCTGTGCTGGCTGTTCCTCGCGTCCGACAAGTGGGTGTGGTGGAAGGCCAGCGCATTCTCGCTGCTGCTGCTCATGCTCAGCGCATGGTGGCTGATCGACAAGCTGTCCGGTGATGGACTCAACGCTGCAACCCTGTACCACCTCGGCGCCGACATGGAAGGCGCCGGTGTCTCCGACTTCAAGGGCTACATCGCCGGCTTCATCGTGCTGGCGCTGGTCTCGCTGCTGCCGCTGTTCGCCACGCGGGTGAAGCGCTGGCGCCGGCCCGGCCACGGTGGCGCGTTGTTCGCCGGTTTCGCGGCCGTGTGGGTGGCCACGATCATGATCAGCCCACTGGCCCGCGACGGCCAGCGCCTCTACCAGCAGCTGCGCCCGGTCGACTTCGCGCGCATCGCCCCCGAGTACCAGGTGCCGACGCAGCCGCTGCAGCGCCCGCGCAACATCGTCTGGATCTACGGCGAAAGCCTGGAGCGCACCTACCTGGATGAGAACGTGTTCCCGGGCCTGATGCCCAATCTCAACCGGCTGGCCACAAAGTCGCTGGACGTGCGCGGGCTGGCCTCGGCCGAAGGCAGCGGCTGGACCATCGCCGGCCTGGTGTCGTCGATGTGCGGCGTGCCGTTGACCACCTCGCAGGGCGATGAGAACAGCATGGACCGCATGGGCAGCTTCCTGCCCAAGGCGGTATGCCTGGGCGACTACCTGAAGCAGCAGGGCTACACCAACCACTATCTGGGCGGTGCCAACGGTCAGTTCGCCGGCAAGGGCCAGTTCCTGGCCAGCCACGGTTTCGATGAAGTGCATGACCTGGCCTGGTTCAAGCAGCAGAAGAAGATCGGCCGCATCCACTACTCGGCCTGGGGCGTGCACGACGACGTGCTGCTGGACACCGCCTACCAGCGCTTCGAGCAGCTCTCGCGCGCCGGCTCGCCGTTCATGCTGACCACGCTGACCATGGATACCCATCACCCAGCCGGCCATCTGCCGGTGTCGTGCAAGGGCGAGCGCTACCAGAGCCAGTACGGCAACATCAACATGCTCAACGCGCTCAAGTGCAGTGACCGGCTGATCTCGCAGCTGGTGCAGCGCATCCAGGCCAGCCCGTACGGCAAGGACACGTTGATCGTGATCGCCTCCGATCACCTGGCGATGCCCAACGATCTGACCCACATTCTGACCCGGCAGAAACGCGAGAACCTGCTGCTGTTCCTGGGCGATGGCATTGCCCCGCAGCAGCTCAGCGCCGACGCCGGCACCACCCTGGATTCGGGCGCGACCCTGCTCAGCCTGCTGGACTCGAACCTGAAGACGATGGGCTTTGGCCGTTCGCTGATCGATACCCAGCGCGCGCCGAGCGCCAGCGTCGCCGCACGCCGCGACGGTGGCCGCGACTACCCGCAGTATCTGGCCTTCGCCCGTTCACTGTGGCTGGGTGAACCGACCCGCGAGCTGAAGATCGACGGCGACGACCAGGTGGTGGTCGGCTTGCAGCACGTGCAGCCACCGGTGCTGCTCGAGTACGACAAGGACTGGGGTTTGAAGTCCGTGTATCTGGAAAACACCTCACGCCAGTTCGATGATGCCAACCCGGACAACACCCTGGCCTATGTCGACCGTTGCACCGCGTTCGAGGACGGCTCGGCCGACGGTGACTGGTGCGCCCTGCTGGTCAACCGCGACAACGGCATCAAGCTGTACCGCGACAACGACCTGCGTGGCGGCATTGCCGTGGATGCGCCGCTGGACGCCTTCCAGGGCCCACGCCCGAGCGTGCGCCAGGCACACATGATCACCCAGAAGGGCCGCCGTACCCGCGCCGGCCAGTACATGCTGCAGCTGGTGGCGAGTACGCGCCCGGATCGTGGTTTCTGGATCGAAGCGGTGTCGTCGCAGCGCAAGGTGGTGCTGGCCCAGCAGTGGGTGCAGCCCGATGCTGACGGCAAGATCAACGTGTCGTTCGGGCTGGATCACGAAGTGGACGATCTGGAGATCCGCGCGTGGTTGAACCACGCCGAGAAGCTGGCGGTGGATACGTTCGCACTGGTGCCCTCGCGCAGCCGACCGCGGGGGTAGGGTTCTTTGCAGGGCTGCGCCCTGCACCCGCTACAAGCCGGGGCAACAGCAACGGCAACAGCGTGCATTCCGTGGGATGGCGGGACGGTGTGGGTTGGCAGGACACGCCGTAAACCCGTCCCTGGGGGCTCG
>NZ_VMBJ01000240.1:0-234 GCF_010608305.1 Stenotrophomonas sp. AS012628
CAATTGGCCATCGGCGATAACCGGTTTCGGGCTGGTGAACTCATAGCCCTCGGTTGGCCAGTAGCCGACAAACTTCACGCCTTTGGTCGCCAGCTTATCGTGCAGCATCCCCAGCGCGTCAAGGAACCATTCGCCGTAACCAAGCTGATCGCCCATGCCGTACAGCGCGACGATTTTGCCATTCAGATCTAAGGCGTCGAGCTGTTCCCAGACCGCTTCCCAGTCTTCCTGAAT
>NZ_VMBJ01000241.1:0-234 GCF_010608305.1 Stenotrophomonas sp. AS012628
GTTGAGCACCACGAACATCAACTGCGCATCGCTGGCGCGTTGCGGCTGCGGATTGATCTGCTGCAGCTCGCGCATGGCCTGCAGGCCCAGTGGAGTGGCGGCGTTATCCAGCCCGAGCACGTTGGCCGACACGTTCATCATCATCGCGCCGGTGGCGGGGTGGCCGGCGGGCACGGAAGGAAACAGGTGCCGCATCAGCGGGTTCACGAGGCGCGCGAACAGATCGACCACGCC
>NZ_VMBJ01000242.1:0-234 GCF_010608305.1 Stenotrophomonas sp. AS012628
GTCGGCGCCGCGCTGGCGCGCCTGAAGTGGATGGTGGTGATGGACCCGCTGGTGACCGAGACCTCGGAGTTCTGGCGCAACGTCGGCGAGTACAACGACGTCGACACCGCCAGCATCAAGACCACGGTGTTCCGCCTGCCCACCTCCTGCTTCGCCGAGGAAGACGGCTCGATCGTCAACAGCGGCCGCTGGTTGCAGTGGCACTGGAAGGGCGCCGAGCCGCCGGGCCAGGCG
>NZ_VMBJ01000243.1:0-233 GCF_010608305.1 Stenotrophomonas sp. AS012628
GTATAAGATCGCCCGCGCGAATGCTCCGCTTCAGGAGATTTGGGCGATCCCGCTGGCAGACGCCACGGGCGGCGCGACCGCCGCGACTGGTAGCGTGACGGTCTCGACCGCCCCGACTTCTTCGGTCAGCATCGTGCTCTACATCGGCGGTTACCGCATCTCCGTGCCGGTCAACGCGCTGATGACCTCGGCGAACTGTGCCACCGCCATCGCTGCGGCGATCAACGCGTGCC
>NZ_VMBJ01000244.1:0-233 GCF_010608305.1 Stenotrophomonas sp. AS012628
GTGCTTCGGGGAGGAATCTCAAACATAATGATAGATGGCTGTATTGGGCAAACCTTTGCGTATCGCAGAAAGGTTGATGGGGAGGGAATCGCAGAGCTAGATAACGCTCTGGACAGTTCAGAAAGGTCAATGGTTCCTTTCATTGAAGAAGCGTTTGCTGCAAGACACTCGCTGCGTGTTGAAGTGGTGATCGCGATTCGCAATGCACTGGATTCACCTTCACCGTTGTATAC
>NZ_VMBJ01000245.1:0-233 GCF_010608305.1 Stenotrophomonas sp. AS012628
CTCCGGCGTTCCAGTTCCTGCGGATGATCTCGCCGCTGTCGTGGATGCCCATCGCGGTGATGCTGATGGGCGTGGGCGACCAGCCGATCTATTTCCTGCTGGCCTTCGCCGCGCTCTGGCCGATCCTGCTGAATACCGCCGCCGGCGTGCGCCAGCTCGACCCGCGCTGGCTGCAACTGAGCCGCAGCCTCGCCGCCACGCCCTGGGAAACCCTGCGCCGGGTGATCCTGCCG
>NZ_VMBJ01000246.1:0-233 GCF_010608305.1 Stenotrophomonas sp. AS012628
GCTCGGGCAAGTCGGCACGCATCAAGGAGAAGCTGACCTTCAAGCGCAAGGAAGCCGCTGCGGAGTAATCTGCGCGCGTTGCGAAAAGGCACCTTCGGGTGCCTTTTTTCTCTTCTGCGGCGGAAGATTGACCCCATCTATTTCTTTCGCCCTCGACTCATTCATTCCCATCGTATGCGCCGTCCCGTGTTCGACCCTGAGCAGTTGCCGGTGGTGCCGACCGAGGCATCCTT
>NZ_VMBJ01000247.1:0-233 GCF_010608305.1 Stenotrophomonas sp. AS012628
ATGCCCAGCAGCTTCGCCGCATTGGTCGAGGTCATCTTCTTGATATCCGCCCGCGAAATCTGATGGTCGAGCATCTGGTCGACGATCATGCGGTAGCCGTCGACCGGACGCGGCGCCTGGGTCAGGCCGAGATCCGATCCGAGAATGGTATGGTCGACGCCGGCAACTGCGACCAGGTGGGCGAGGTCGTCCATGTCGTGCTGCTTGGCGCGGCTTTCGACGAACATGCAGAT
>NZ_VMBJ01000248.1:0-233 GCF_010608305.1 Stenotrophomonas sp. AS012628
TGCCGATGCCGCGCACGGCGACGCTCGACTGCCGCGCATGGATGTAGGCGACATTGACGCTGGGCAGCACCTGCTGCAGGTCCTGCACCCGGGAGATGCGCTGGGCCTCGAGAGTCTCGCCGCCGAGCACGGTGATCGGCGTCGGTACCTTCTGCGAATCCTCCTCGCGGCGACGCGCGGTGACAGTGACCTTGCCCAGGGCCGTATCGGCCTTGTCCGGAACGCTGCTGGCC
>NZ_VMBJ01000249.1:0-232 GCF_010608305.1 Stenotrophomonas sp. AS012628
TCTGGAAACCGGCCTGCTGATCGTCGACGCGACGATGCTGGCCGTGATTCTGATCCTCGTCGTCCGGGCTAACCGTTTATGGCCGATTCCCATGGCCGCGTTGCTGATCGTTCAGGTCGCGGGACATTTTCTCAAGACCCTCGATCCGCAAATCTATCCGTTCCTCTATTGGCTGACCAGCAGCCTGTGGAGCTATCTGGTCGTCGGCATCCTGATCGTGGCGACCTACAAT
>NZ_VMBJ01000025.1:0-61973 GCF_010608305.1 Stenotrophomonas sp. AS012628
CGAGCCCCCAGGGATGGGTTTACGGCGTGTCCTGCACAGCCACACCATCCCGCCAAGCTATCAGCAATCCCGAGCCGCTTTCGCTGTTGCTTCGGCTGTTGCATTTGCCTCTGCAGGTGCAGGGCGCAGCCCTGCCGAACAACCCTCTACTTGACCTGCACGTCGATCACGCCGTCGCCGACGCGCGCCTGCAGCGCATCGCCAGGCTGCACCTGATCGACCTTCCGCACCAGAGTGCCGTCGTCGCTGCGGGTGAGGATGCTGTAGCCGCGAGCCACGGTCGCCAGCGGGCTGACCGCTTCCAGCGAACGCGCCAGCCCGCGCAGGTGCAGTGCATCGCGTTCCAGCAGGCGCTGCATTGCAGCCTGCGGACGCCCACGCAGGGCGGCGAGGCGGCGCTGCATCGCGTCGAGCTGGCGCTGCGGATGGTGCCCGCGCAACACCGCCGCTGCATGGCGCAGGCGTGCGGCACGGCGTTCCTGCTGCTGATTGAACGCGGCATGCAGGCGCCGGCCCAGGTCCAGCTGGCGGCGACGCAGCAGATCCAGCCTGGCCTGCGGGCTCTGCGCGTTGAGGCGCAGCAGCGCACGGTCGGCACGCTGCATCGCCTGCTGCATCGTGTGCCGCTGCAGCTGTACCATGCGTGCCGCCGTGCGGCGCAGGCGCAGCGCCAGTTCGCGCTGGTCCGGCACCAGCAGTTCGGCGGCCACCGACGGTGTCGGCGCGCGCAGGTCGGCGGCGAAGTCGCTCAAGCTGAAGTCGGTTTCGTGGCCCACCGCCGACACCACCGGGGTGCGGCTGGCGGCGATCGCACGGGCCAGTGCTTCATCGTTGAAGGCCCACAGGTCTTCCAGTGAACCGCCGCCGCGGGTCAGCAGGATCACGTCGTAGCGACCACTGGCATCGGCGGCCTGCAGCAGGCGGGTGATCTGTGCAGCGGCGCTGCTGCCCTGCACCAGGGTCGGCAGCAAGTCCACTTCCAGCAGCGGGAAGCGGCGGGCCAGCACGCTCAGCACGTCGCGCACGGCGGCGCCGGTGGGCGAGGTGATCACTGCCAGGCGCTGCACGTGCGCGGGCAGCGGCCGCTTGCGCGCCGGGTCGAACAGGCCCTCGGCCTCCAGGCGTGCCTTCAGCTCTTCGAAGGCGCGGCGCAATGCGCCTTCGCCGGCTTCCTCCATGTGGTCCAGCACCATCTGGTACTCGCCACGAGCGTCATACAGGGTCACCTTGCCACGCACCAGCACGCGCATGCCTTCGCGCGGCACGAACTTCAGGTACTGCGCCTTCATCCGGAACATCGCCGCGCGCAGCTGCGCGCGTGCGTCCTTCAGGGTGAAATACAGGTGCCCGGAGGAAGGACGGGCCACGCTGCCCAGCTCGGCCTCGACCCAGATCGCCGGGAAGCTGCCTTCCAGCAGGTCGCGGGCCAGGGTGTTGAGCTGGCTGGGGGTGAGGATGTCGTTGTTGCGTGGCTGCATGGGAACGGCGTGCTGCGGGTGGAGCGGGTGCTCAGGATCGCACGTCAGCGCGCCGTGTGCTGGCCCAGTCCCCACTGCACGTGTTCACGCACCAGCGGCGAGGGATCGTCGATGCGGGTCTGCAGTGCAGCGAGCGCTTCGACCGAAGAGGGGGCATTGCCCAGCGCCACGGCGATGTTGCGCAGCCAGCGCTCATGGCCGCTGCGCCGGATCGGGCTGCCTTCGGTGCGGCGCAGGAACTCGGCTTCGTCCCAGGCGAACAGCTGGTCCAGCCGCGCGGTATCGAGGTTGTTGCGTGCGCGGAAGTCGGCTTCGTCGGTGCGCTTGGCGAACTTGTTCCAGGGGCACACCAGCTGGCAGTCGTCACAGCCGTAGATGCGGTTACCGATCAACGGGCGCATGTCTTCGGGGATGGCACCGTCGTGCTCGATGGTCAGGTAGGAGATACAGCGCCGCGCATCCAGGCGCTGCGGGCCGGTGATGGCCTGGGTCGGGCAGACATCGATGCAGCGCGTGCAGGTACCGCAATGTGCAGTGGCCGGAGCATCGATCGGCAGCGGGATATCGATGTAGATCTCGCCGATGAAGAACCATGAGCCGCCATGACGGTCGATCAGGCAGGTGTGCTTGCCGATCCAGCCGAGACCGGCATTGCGCGCCAGTGCGCGTTCCAGCACGGGGGCCGAATCGACGAACACGCGGTACCCCAGCGGTGCCACTTCATCGTTGATCTGCGTGGCCAGCTTCTGCAGGCGGTTGCGCATCAGCTTGTGGTAGTCGCGGCCCAGCGCGTAGCGGGCCACGTAGGCACGTCCCGGGTCGGCCAGGGTCGCCCAGGCTTCGGTGTCGTCCTTGTGGCTGTAGTCCATGCCTACCGAGATCACCCGTACGGTGCCGGGCAGCAGCTCCGCCGGGCGCGCGCGCAGGGTGCCGTGGCGCGCCATCCAGTCCATCGTGCCGTACAGGCCCTGGCCCAGCCAGTCGGCCAGGTGCGCTTCATCCTCGCCCAGCTCGATGCCGGCGATGCCGCAGCGCTGGAAGCCATGCGCACGGGCCAGTTCGCGGATGCGCTGCACGGCCTGGGCCGGATCGACAGGGGTGGGGGCAGGGGACATGTGCACCAGTATAAAATCCCTGCATGGCCAACCTCGCCGATCTGTTCGATTCTGCTGCCGCGCGTGCGCTTGATGCGCAGGCCTCGGCACTGGCTGCCGAGGGCGGCTGGGGCCTGATGGCGCAGGCCGGCCAGGCTGCCTGGCAGTGCCTGCTGCAGCACTGGCCGCAGGCGCGGCGGATCGGCGTGGTGGTCGGAGCGGGCAACAACGGTGGCGATGGCCATGTGCTGGCCCGCCACGCGCTGCAGGCCGGGCGTGAGGTGATGGTGATCGCCTTGCCGGGGAAGTCACCGTCAACCGTGCTGGCACAGCGTGCAGCATCGGAATTCAAGTCCGGCGGCGGCACCATCACCGATTTCGACGGCGTGCTGCCCGAGGCCGATATCTGGGTTGATGCCCTGTTCGGTCTGGGCTTCGATCGCGCGCCGGAAGGCGTGGCGCAGGCGCTGATTGTCGCGCTCAACGCGCAGGCGGTACCGGTATTGGCGCTGGACGTCCCCAGTGGCGTCGATGCCGATCGCGGTGCCGTACCGGGCGTGGCCGTGAAGGCCGCTTTAACCCTGCAGTTCATCGTGCCGCATCGCGGGCTGTATACCGGCGACGCGCTGGATCATTGCGGCCAGAAGGCGCTGGCGCCGCTGCAGCTGCCCGCGGCCGCACGGCAGGGCGTGTCACCCGCCGCGGAGCACTGGACCCAGGCCTGCTTGCCGGCACTGCTGCCGCCGCGCCGCGCCAACACCCACAAGGGCGAATCCGGGCACGTGCTGTGCGTCGGCGGCAACCATGGCAGCGGCGGCGCCATCGCCATGGCGGCCGAGGCCGCTTTGCGTGCGGGCGCGGGATTGCTGAGCCTGGGTACCCGCCGCGATCACGTCGGTCCGTTGCTGGCGCGCCTGCCGGAGGCGATGACCCACGCGCTGGAAGACGGCGATGTGCTGCCGGCGCTGCTGGACAAGGCCAGGGTGGTGGCGATTGGCCCCGGTCTGGGCCAGGACGAATGGGCGCGTGCACTGTTTGCGCGGGTGCTGGCCAGCGCCAAGCCGCTGGTGGTCGACGCCGATGCGCTGAACCTGCTGGCGCAGGATCCGCGCGCGCTACCGGACGCCATCCTTACGCCACATCCGGGCGAGGCCGCGCGCCTGCTCGGCTGCAGTACCGCTGACATCCAGGCTGATCGCTACCGCTGTGCGCAGGCGTTGGCCGAACGCTTCCACGCCGTGGTGGTGCTGAAGGGCGCAGGCAGCATCGTGACGGCCCCCGGGCAGGCGCCACGGCTGATCGGTGCAGGCAATCCCGGCATGGCCGTGGGAGGCATGGGCGACCTGCTCACCGGCATCATTGCCAGCCTGCGCGCGCAGGGGCTGGCCGCCTTCGACGCTGCCGCCGCTGGTGCACTGCTGCATGCGCTCGCGGGCGACGCCGCGGCCGCCGATGGCGTGCGCGGCCTGCTTCCTACTGATCTGCTGTCGCCGTTGCGGCGACTGGCCAACCCGGAACTCTCTCGATGATCGATTTCTTCCTTGCCGACAGCGATGCCACTGAACTGCTCGGGCAATGGCTGGCGGCCACCCGGCCGCCGCAGGCGCTGGTCGAACTGCGCGGCGACCTGGGCGCCGGCAAATCCACCACCGCCCGCGCACTGCTGCGCGCGCTGGGCGTGCAGGGCGCTATCCGCAGCCCCACCTACACCCTGGTCGAGCGCTATCCGCTGGCCAGTGGCGGTGAGGCGTGGCACTTGGACCTGTACCGCATCGGCCAGGCCGGTGAGCTGGATTTCCTCGGCCTGGACGAGGGCAGCGCGGTGCTGTGGCTGGTGGAATGGCCGGAACGGGGCGCCGGCGCGCTACCGCCGACCGACCTGGTGGTGGCGCTGGAGATCGAGGGGCAGGGGCGTCGCGCGCGTCTCACTGGAGTAAGCGACGTCGGACATGAATGGCTGAAGCGGCTTCCCCAAGGGGGTGACTTGCAGGCCATTTCTGTCGGCTGACGAGAACAAAGACCGGCAGGTTACGGATTATTAAGGAAAAAGGTGTTGCATTCCGTTCAGCGCGGTGATTGAATCCTGAGCCATGCGCCCGGGGAACCGTCTCATCGCCATCTGTGCCGCCGTCGGACTGGGTCTGGCGAGCGTCAGTGCGTGGGCCGGTGAAGTCCGCCAGGTCCTGCTGAATACCGGCGCTACCGGCACCCGTGCCGAAATCTCGCTGGTCGGCAGTGGCGGCTACAAGACGCTTTCTCTGGCCGGTCCGAACCGCCTGGTGGTCGATTTCCCCGACTCCAGCGCCATACGCAACCTGAAAATGCCGGCTGCGCAGGGCGTGGTTACGGCGGTGCGTACCGGACAGCCGGTGCCGGGCACCTTCCGTGTCGTTTTCGACCTTGCTGAATCGGTGGCGCCGTTCCGCCCACAGATGCAGCGCGAGGGCAATGAATCCAAGCTGGTGATCGAATGGCCGGGCGATGGCCCGGCCGTGGCCGCCAGCCGTCCTGCAGTGACGCCGGCGGTGCAGCCACAGGCACCGGTCAACACGCCTGCACCGACGCCGACGCCGACGCCGACGGAGAGCGCGCAGTCGCGTTCCGATGCTGCGCGTGCCACCGCGCTGCTGACTGCCCAGGTTCGCCAGCAGGCCAGTGCCACTGCCGCCGCGCCGGCCACGCCCACCCCGGCGCCGTCCACTGCACCGGCCCAGGTCGCGGCGGCCGGTACCGTGGCCAGCAGCTCGCCTTCTTCGTCGCCGGCCGCGATCCTGGCTGGACAGCGCACCGCAGCGGTGGTGACCACGCCGCCGGCTACGGTGCCTGCACCGGCACCGACGCCAGTGGAACCGCCGCGTCCGGCCATGCCCAGCGATGCGTCGCGCATCCGCATGCAGGCTGGCATGCGTCATCTGGTGGTGGCCATCGATCCGGGTCACGGCGGCCAGGATCCGGGCGCGATCGGCCCGACCGGCAAGCGCGAAAAGGATGTCACCCTGGCGGTGGCGCGTGAGCTTGCCCGCCAGGTCAATGCGACGCCGGGCCTGAAGGCGTACCTGACCCGCGACAGCGACGTGTTCATCCCGCTGCCGATGCGCGCGCAGAAGGCGCGTGCGAACAAGGCCGACATCTTCATTTCGATCCATGCCGACGCGGCCGAAAACCGTTCGGCCACCGGTTCGTCGGTGTACGTGCTGTCGACCAAGGGCGCCTCTTCGCAGCGTGCCCGTTGGCTGGCGGACAAGGAAAACGCGGCGGATCTGGTGGGGGGCGTACGCCTGCAGCAGACCGAGGGCACGCTCGCCAACGTGCTGCTGGACCTGGCCCAGAGCGGTTACATGAAGGCGTCCGAAGATGCCGCCGGCCACGTGCTGGGCGGCCTGAAGCGGATCGGCAACAACCACAAGCCGAACATCGAACGCGCCAACTTCGCCGTGCTGCGCACCTCGGACATGCCGGCGATGCTGGTGGAAACCGCGTTCATCTCCAACCCGGACGAAGAGCGCCGCCTGATCGATCCGGCCTACCAGCGCAAGATCGCCGGTGCCGTGCTCGATGGCGTGCACACCTTCTTCAGCCGGCAGCCACCGCCGGGCACGCTGTACGCGGCCCGCGCCCAGGCCGAAATCGACGCCGCCGGGACCATGGCGGGCGGTAGCAAGTAACCCGCTTCCTGTAGAGCGCGGGGTTTTCTGCGCCCGGCGGGGAGCAGTCGACTGACAGTCGACTCTACAACGGGCGGCTCCGCTATCATCGACCCATGAAGTCTGCTGCCCATCCTCTCCCATGAGCGCGCCCGGCCCGCGTCCGATCCGGCCGTTGCCGGAAATCCTGATCAACCAGATCGCCGCCGGCGAAGTGGTCGAACGTCCCGCGTCGGTGGTCAAGGAGCTGGTCGAGAACGCGATCGACGCCGGTGCCAGCCGCGTTGATATCGATCTTGAAGAGGGCGGTGTACGCCTGATCCGCATCCGCGACAACGGCAGTGGCATCGCACCGGAACAGCTGCCGCTGGCGGTATCGCGCCATGCCACCAGCAAGATCGCCGATCTGGACGACCTCGAATCGGTGGCCACGCTCGGCTTCCGGGGTGAAGCGCTGCCGTCGATCGCCTCGGTCAGCCGTTTCACCCTGTCCTCGCGTCGCGCACATGACGAACACGGTTCGGCGCTGCAGATCGAAGGCGGCAAGATCGGCGAAGTGACCCCGCGCGCGCATGCGCCGGGCACCACGGTAGAAGTGCGCGAGCTGTTCTACAACGTACCGGCGCGGCGCAAGTTCCTGCGCGCCGAGCGTACCGAGCTGGGCCATATCGAAGAATGGCTGCGTTCGCTGGCGCTGGCGCGGCCGGATGTCGAGCTGCGCGTGTCGCACAACGGCAAGGCCTCGCGCCGCTACAAGCCGGGCGATCTGTATTCCGATGCGCGATTGGCTGAAACGCTGGGCGAGGATTTCGCCAACCAGGCCGTGCGCGTCGACCACAGTGGTGCCGGCCTGCGCCTGCACGGCTGGATCGCGCAACCGCATTATTCGCGCGCCAGCGCCGACCAGCAGTACCTGTACGTCAACGGCCGTTCGGTGCGCGACCGCAGCGTCGCCCATGCGGTGAAGATGGCTTACGGCGACGTGCTGTACCACGGTCGCCAGCCGGCCTATGTGCTGTTCCTTGAGCTCGACCCGACCCGCGTTGATGTCAACGTGCACCCGGCCAAGCACGAGGTGCGTTTCCGTGATTCGCGGCTGGTGCATGATTTTGTCTACCGCACGCTGAAGGATGCGCTGGCCGATACCCGTGCCGGCATGTCGGCGCAGGACATCGGTGCCGGCTCCGCGCATCCGGCGGATGCAGGTGCGGCATCGATGGTCTCCAGTGCGGGCGCCTCCGGTTTCGGTCTGGTCCGCGGTGCCGCACCGGGTGCCGGTTCGAGTGGCGGCGGTGGTGGATTCTCTGGCTGGCGCCCGCAGCAACCGCTGGGGCTGCAGGTGGCCGATGCTCCGGCTGCCTATGCCGCGCTGTATGCCGCACCAACCGGCGCCGAGCGCGGTGCTGCGCTGCCGCCAATGCCGACCGAGAACGGACTGCCGGTCACCAGTGCCGACGCAGGCGTGCCGCCGCTGGGCTACGCGATCGCGCAGCTGCATGGCATCTACATCCTGGCCGAGAATGCAGAAGGCTTGATCGTGGTCGATATGCATGCCGCGCACGAGCGCATCGGTTACGAGCGCCTGAAGAACGCGCACGACGGTATCGGCCTGCAGTCGCAGCCGCTGCTGGTGCCGATCACGCTGGCAGTGGGCGAGCGTGAGGCCGACACTGCCGAAAGCGAAGCCGACACACTGGCGGCGCTCGGCTTCGAGGTGACCCGCGCCGGCCCCGGATCCCTGCATGTGCGCAGCATTCCAGCGCTGTTGGCGCATGCCGAACCGGAAGGGCTGCTGCGCGACGTGCTGACCGACCTGCGCGAACACGGCCAGAGCCGGCGCGTGGCCAGTGCGCGCGATGAACTGCTGTCGACCATGGCCTGCCATGGTGCGGTGCGCGCCAACCGGCGCCTGACCGTGCCGGAGATGAACGCGCTGCTGCGCGACATGGAAATCACCGAGCGGTCTGGCCAGTGCAACCACGGCCGACCGACCTGGGCCCGTTTTTCGCTGGCGGAGATCGACCGCTGGTTCCTGCGCGGACGTTGAGGGGAGCATCGATGCGTTATCGGGGAGTGGGCGGCCTGCTGGCCGCTCTGGTATTGGTTGCCTGCAGCCCGGCGACACCGCCGGCGCCGAAGGTCACTGAAGATCCGGCCTACGCGGCCACGCAGCAGCAGTGGCGGGTAGCGCGCTACCAGGATCTGACCCGGCCGGACGGTTGGACAGCGCTGGTCGGCCTGCACTGGCTGCAGAACAAATCGCACTTCGTCGGCAGCGGCGCGACCAATGGCATCCGCCTGGCGGTTGGGCCGGACAAGCTGGGCCTGCTGCGCCGCGAAGGCAGCCAATGGTGGTTCACACCTGAGGCCGGCGTTGACGTCAGCCATGACGGGCAGCCGGTGCGCGGCCGCATCCGTGTCGACACCGACAAGGATCCGCAGCCGACGCTGCTGGCCTTCGATGGTGGCAAGGGGCAGCTCAGCATCATCCGCCGCGGCCCGCGCGATGCGCTGCGGGTCAAGCATGCCGATGCGCCGGCACGCCGAGATTTTGCAGGACTGGAGTACTGGCCGGGTGGTCCTGACTGGCAGGTGCAGGCGCGCTTCATCGCGCACTCGCCGGGCAAAACCCTGCCGATCGTCGATATCACTGGCCTGACCACCGAGATGCCCAACGCAGGCGCGGTCGAGTTCCAGCGTGATGGCCGCAGTTGGCGGCTGGAGGCGATTGGTGCGCCCGGTCAACCGCTGTTCCTGATCTTTGCCGACCGCACCAGTGGCCGCGGCAGCTATCCGGCCGGGCGTTACCTGGATACCGATGCGCCGGCAGCCGATGGCACGGTACGCATCGATTTCAACCATGCCTACAACCCGCCGTGTGCGTTCACCGCCTACGCGACCTGCCCGTTGGCGCCGCCGGAAAACCGGCTGGACCTGCGCGTGGAAGCGGGCGAGAAGGCTTACCACCTGCCTGAAGGAGAAGGCTGATATGCCGATCAGATCCCTGTTGCGTACCGCCGTTGTACTGGCGGCCTGTGCGCTGGCACCGCTGGTTGCAGCGCGTACCGCGCAAGCCGATACCGCTGGCGCAGCGGTGGCCAAGCCGCCGGTGCCGTTGCTGTGGAAAGTGACTGGACCGGGCGACTCGCGCCTCTACCTGCTCGGTTCCTTCCACCTGCTGAAGCCGCAGGACTACCCGTTGTCGCCCGATGTCGAACAGGCGTTCGAGGCCTCGCAGCGGGTCGTGTTCGAACTGTCGCCGGAAGACATGCAGTCGCCACAGCTGGCCAGCCGCATGGTGCAGGCAGCGGTCCGCACCGATGGCAGCGAGCTCAAGCGTGACCTGGATGCTGCGACCTGGCAGAAGCTGCAGGTGTTCGCCACCGAGAACAAGCTGCCGCTGGCGCAGATGCAGGGCATGAAGCCGTGGTTTGTCGGCCTGAGCATTTCGGTCGGGCAGATGCAGAAGCTGGGCCTGGACCCCGCACTGGGCCTGGATCGTCACTTCATGGAGCGTGCGCAGAAGACCGGGCGCAAGACCGCGGGACTGGAAGACATCGATACCCAGATCGGCATGCTCGACGGAATGACGCTGCAGGAACAGCGGCAGATGCTGGCCGAAGCGCTGGACCAGGCTGGCAAGGCCGACGAGCAGGCACGCCAGCTGCATGATGCCTGGCGCCGGGGTGACGAGCGCCTGTTGTGGACCAGGATGGCGGCGGAAATGCGCCAGCAGTATCCACAGCTTTACCAGCGCATCAATACCGGCCGCAATGACGCCTGGGTGCCGAAGCTGCTGCCGTACCTGCAGGCCGGGCAGGGCGGCACGCTGGTGGTGGTGGGCACGCTGCACCTGCTGGGCAACGACGGCGTGGTCGAGAAGCTGAAGGCGAAGGGTTACAAGGTCGAGCGCGTATGCACGGGGTGCAAGGCGAAACGCTGATGTATCGCCGACGCGATTCAAACAAAACGGCGCGCCAGGGGCGCGCCGTTTTCGCATCAACCGTTGCTGCAGCTCAGCGGCGGGTCTTGCCGCCGGTGCCGGCGCCCGGTTCGTTCGGCTTGTTGCCGGTACCTGCCCCGGTTCCCGTTCCGGTGCCGCCCGGGCGCGGGCCACCGAAGCCCGTGCCCATGTTGCGCTGGAATTCCTGCCACAGCTCCAGGTTGCGCTCGGTCAGCTGGTTCATCATCGCCCATGGGGTCTGCCCCAGCAGGTTGCCCATCTGCTGGCGGAACTGCTGCTGCTGGTCGAGGAAGACCTGCATGCTGCGCTCCAGGTAATTGCCCATGAAGCCCTGCAGGGAGTCGCCGTAGAAGCGGATCAACTGGCTCAGCAGCTGGGTGGACAGCATCGGTTCGCCGTCCTGTTCCTGGTCGGCGATGATCTGCAGCAGGACTGATCGCGTGAGGTCGTCGCCGCTCTTGGCGTCGCGGACTTCGAAGTCTTCACCGTCCAGGATCAGCTGGCGCACGTCCTCGATGGTGATGTAGCTGGAGATCTCGGTGTCGTAGAGACGGCGGTTCGGATACTTCTTGATGATGCGGGTCGCAGCCATGAAGCGGTACTCGTCACAGTAGACGCGCAGCATGGCGCAGTGCAGCAGCCGTTGCAACCGCCTCAGCCCCCGCCAGGCTTGGCTTTCGGCGGCGATCATGTTGCGCAACAAGGGTTTGCGTGCTGCGCAGCATGACTCTTGGCATGGGCCGGCGGCGATCGCCGCGAGGGTCCCCTGCGCGGCTTACCAACCCATATGGTGGCCGCCGTTGATGTCCAGGTTGCTACCGGTGATCCACGAGGCTTCGTCGGCAACCAGGAACGAGACGCCGTAGGCGATTTCCTCCGGCTTGCCGAGGCGTCCGGTGGGGATATCGGCGATGATCTTGGCGCGCACTTCCTCCGGAACCGCCATCACCATGTCGGTGGCCACGTAGCCGGGCGAAATGGTGTTGACGGTAATGCCGAAGCCGGCGTTCTCGCGCGCCAGCGAGATGGTGAAACCGTGCATGCCGGCCTTGGCCGCCGCGTAGTTGGCCTGGCCGTACTGGCCCTTCAGGCCGTTGATCGAGCTGATCTGGATGACCCGGCCCCAGCCGCGGCGGCGCATGCCCTCGATGACCGGACGGGTGACGTTGAACACCGAATTGAGGTTGGTATTGATCACATCGTGCCACTGGTCCGCGCGCATGCGATGGAACGTGGTATCGCGGGTGATGCCGGCGTTGTTGACCAGGATCTCGACCGGGCCCAGCGCGGCTTCGACCGCACGCACCAGCGCTTCGGCGCTGCCCGGATCGGAGACATCGCCCGGGAAGATCGACACGCTGTAGCCGCGTTCGGTCATCGCCTGCTGCCAGGCGCGGGCCTTGGCCTCGTCGCGGTAGTTGGTGGCGACCCGGTGGCCCTGGTCGGCCAGGCGTTGGCAGATGGCGGTACCGATGCCGCCGGTTCCGCCGGTGACCAGTGCGACGCGAGATGTCATGGAGTGCTGTCCGGGTATCAGGTGGGGGAAGGGTGATTCTGCAACATCGGCGCGGAAAGTGCGCCGGCTGGCAGCAGGATGTCGGTACGTGGCAGCCGCGCTGGGTCGAAGGCATTCCGAGCGGCCGCCAGCAGCGTGTCCAGATCGTGCGCAGGTTCCAGCGCTTCAGGTGCCTGGCCGAGCAGTTGCCAGAGCTGGCGCAGCACGGGCAGCGGGCGCGAACTGTCCACCGGCAGCGCCGCCAGCGACTTGGACAGCTTGTGGCCCGGCGCATCGAGCAGCAGCGGCAGGTGCCAGTAGCGCGGTACCGCCAGCCCCAAGGCCTGCTGCAGCAGGATCTGCCGTGCCGTGGAGTCGAGCAGGTCGGCACCGCGCACCACTTCGGTCACCCCCTGCGCGGCGTCATCGACCACCACCGCCAGCTGGTACGCCCAGCAGCCATCGGCGCGGCGCAGCACGAAGTCGCCGACCTCGGCATGCACGTCCTGCTGCTGCGGGCCGCGCAGGCCATCATCGAAGTGCACGATGCTGCCCCGTGGCACGCGGAAACGGACGGCGGGGTCCGGTCGCGGTTGCCGGGCGACGCAGTGATGGTGGATGCCGCCGCTGGCGGCCAGGTCGCCGCGGCTGCAGTGGCAGACAAAGGCCTGGTCGCTGGCGAGCAGTACGTCCAGCGCAGCCTGGTAGGCCTCGCCGCGCGCGCTCTGCCAGAAGATCGGGCCATCGTGGACCAGCCCGAACGCCGCCAGTGCCTGCAGTTGTGACTCGGCGGCACCGGGCACGGTGCGCGGCGGGTCGACGTCTTCGATGCGCAGCCGCCACAGGCCGCCGTGATGGCGCGCGAGCAGCCAGCTGCCGAAGGCGGCGAGCAGGGATCCGGGGTGGAGCAGGCCGGTCGGCGAGGGCGCGAAGCGGCCGCAGGGAACATTGGCGGTCATGCAGGCTGAATCGTCGGTCAGGTTGGCGCTTGAATTCAAGCTGACCACACCGCAAATTGACCGGTATCGACCCCTTCCGAGCCGGATTTTCCCATGTTTACCCGCATTGCCCTGTTCCTGGCGACCAATTTCGCGGTCCTGATCCTCGCCAGCATCGTGATGTCGCTGTTGGGAACCGACCCGAGCAAGATGAGCGGCCTGCTGGTCATGGCCGCGATCTTTGGTTTTGGTGGCTCCCTCATCTCGCTGCTGCTGTCCAAGTGGATGGCCAAGCGCTCCACCGGTGCGGTGGTGATCACCGAGCCGCGCAACCAGACCGAACGCTGGCTGCTGGCCACGGTCGAGCGCCAGGCCAAGGCGGCCGGCATCGGCATGCCGGAGGTGGCGGTGTATGAAGGCCCGGAGATCAACGCCTTCGCCACCGGCGCCAACCGCAACAACGCGCTGGTGGCGGTGTCCACCGGCCTGCTGCACAACATGAGCGAAGATGAAGCCGAAGCGGTGTTGGGCCACGAGATCGCCCACGTCGCCAACGGTGACATGATCACCATGGCGCTGCTGCAGGGCGTGCTGAACACCTTCGTGATCGTGCTGGCCCGCGTGGTCGGCGGCATCATCGACAGCGCGCTGTCGGGCAACCGCGAAGGCGGCGGCCGCGGCTTCGCCTACTACATCATCGTATTCGTGCTGGAGATGGTGTTCGGCCTGTTCGCCACCATGATCTCGATGTGGTTCTCGCGCCACCGCGAGTTCCGCGCCGACGCCGGCGGTGCCTCGCTGGCCGGCCGCCAGAAGATGATCGCCGCGCTGGAGCGCCTGCAGCTCAACCACGGCCAGAGCACGCTGCCGACCCAGATCGCGGCGTTTGGTATTGCCGGTTCGACGGCGAAGAAGCTGTTCATGAGCCACCCGCCGCTGGAAGAGCGCATCGCCGCGCTGCGGGCTTCGACGGTGGCGTGAGCTTCTGCTTTCAAGGTAGTGCAGGAACGCCTGGCCTCGCGCCGGGCGTTTTTGTTTGCGCGCCGACGCATTGGTGGCGCCGGGCCATGCCCGGCGTATCGTTTCCGCGCCTGCGGGGAGGTGTCACTTTCTTTGCTCGTGCAAAGAAAGTAACCAAAGAAACACGCCGCCGGGGCGCGAGCCGTCGCTACGCGACGGTACCCTGCGCTTCTCGGTGAATCAGGGGACGGCGCCGAACTCGCTACGCTCAAACACCGGCGCCTCTTCGCCCCTGATTCCCCTGCGATGCTCGGCTCGCTCAAGGCGGACCCAACATCAAGAGCGACAGCTGCACCCCGTAGATTCACGCCATGCGTGGATGCTGTTGCCGTTGATCTTGACCTTCCAGTCCGCCTTCAAGCGAGCCGAGCACCGCAGGTCCGGCGAGGGCGAAGAGGTGTGGGTGTCTGAGCGCAGCGAGTTCCCGCACCGTCCCTCGGCGGGCCGAGGAGCGCAGGGCACCGGCGTGCGCAGCGCGTCGGCTCGCGGCCGGCGGAGCGTTTCTTTGGTTACTTTCTTTGCGCGCAAAGAAAGTGACAAGCACGATCACCGCGGATACGAAAACGGCACCTTCGCAGGTGCCGTCTCCATGAATCGCTTTTACACGGAATCTCAGAACTTCGCGTCGAACTCGGCGGCGTAGCCGGTGTTCACCAGCACCTTCTGCAGCGACTCGGCCACCTTCAGGTTGCCGGCCACGATCTGGTGGGTCTCCGGGCCGCGGTTGTCCATGCGGCCCAGGGTCGCGCCCTTGAAGTCGCAGACCTTGCCGCCCGCCTCGCGGACCAGCAGCAGGCCGGCAGCGATGTCCCATGCCTTCACGCCGGCTTCGAAGTAGGCGTCGGCGCGGCCGCAGGCCACGTAGGCCAGGTCCAGTGCCGCCGAACCGGTACGGCGGATGTCCTCGCCGTGCACCAGCAGGGCGTCGACTGCCTTGAGCTGGGCGCTGGCGCGGGAACGCTCGCGCGGGGCGAAGCCGGTGTGGATCATCGTGCCTTCCAGATCCTTGCGGTCGGCCACGCGGATGCGGCGGTCGTTCAGCACGGCACCCGCGCCACGGCTGGCGGTGAACAGTTCATTGCGCAGCGGGTCGAAGATGACCGCATCGGTCGGCTCGCCGTTTTCGACCAGGGCGATCGACACGCAGTAGTGCGGCACGCCGCGCAGGTAGTTGCTGGTGCCGTCCAGCGGGTCGATGACCCACATCTGGCGGCGCTCGCCCTGCACGCCACCTTCTTCACCGAAGATGCCGTAGTCCGGGTAGGCGCGCTTGAGTTCCTTGACGATGACCTTTTCCGCGTCCGCATCCACTTCGCTGGCGTAGTCCATCCGGCCCTTCTGCACCACGTTCAGTGCCTCGAGCTTGTTGATGTTGCGCAACAGGACGTTGCCGGCGAGGCGGGCGGCCTTGACCATGACGGTTACGGCGGGTTTCTGCATGGCGTGGGCTCCCGGAAAGGCAGAAGAGATGGACTGGCGGGGGAAAAGAGCGGGTCCGGCGCAGTGGCCGGCCGCACAGTTTACCATTGGTCATCGTCCAGCTCGACCTTTTCCCTGTTCATGTCCCAGTTTCCCGCCGCCACCCGCCTCCGATTCGTCCTGGTCGGTACCCAGCACCCCGGCAACATGGGGGCCGCCGCCCGTGCCCTGAAGACCATGGGCCTGGCCCGCCTGGTACTGGTCGCTCCCGAAAAGCCGCTGGACGAGGAGGCCTTCCGGCGCTCGGCCGGTGCCGAAGACGTACTGGGGGACGCCCCGGTGGTGGCGACTCTGGCCGAGGCCGTGGCTGACTGCCGCCTGGTGCTGGGCTGCACCGCCCGTGCCCGCCGTGTCCAGCTGGAGGAGTACCTGCCGGCCGATGCCGCTGCCCGCGCGGTGGCCAAGGCCGGCGAGGGTGCCGAGGTGGCGCTGGTGTTCGGCCGTGAGCGCACCGGCCTGACCAACGAGGAACTGCAGCTGTGCCATGCAGCGGTGCACATCCCGTCCGACCCGGAGTTCAGCTCGCTCAACCTGGCTGCTGCCGTGCAGGTGCTGGCCTATGAAACGCGCATGCAGCTGCTGGGTGCGCAGCCTGCAGCCGACGCCGAGCCGGGCTTCCGCGAACAGGCGGCCAGCCACGAGCAGATGGAGAGCTTCTTCGCCCAGCTTGGCGACACGCTGGATGAGATCGATTTCCACAAGGGCCGCGCCCCGGAATCGGCGATGCGCAAGCTGCGCCGCCTGTTCCTGCGCAGCGAACCCAGCGAGCAGGAAGTGCGCCTGTTGCGCGGCATCCTCGCCGACACCCAGCGCATGGCGCGACTGGCACAAGCGGGCAACAAGGACAGCTGACGACGTTCTCATTTTTTCGGGTAGTCTGTCTGGATACCCAGGGGGGATGAAGCCTGTGTCGGGTCTGCGAAAGGCAATGCAGGGGGGACTGCTGAGCCTGGCCATGGTCCTGCTGGCCGGGACGGTGCGTGCAGCACCGGACCCGGTACTGGTGCTGGGCCGGATCAGCGATGATCCCAAGGCGCATTACGAACAGCTGCAGCCCTTGCTGGACTACGTGGTGGCGCGCATGCACGACGTTGGCATCAAGGAGGGGAGGATCCTGATGGCACGCGACCCGCAGCAGATGGCCAGCTATCTGCGGCGGGGCAGGGTCGACTGGGTCACCGAAACCTCGGGTACGGCGGTGGCGCTGGGCCAGCGCAGTGGCGCCCGCCCACTGCTGCTGACCGAGCGCAACGGCGTGCGTGATTACCAGACGGTGTTCTTCGTGCGCCGCGACAGCCCGATCCAGCGCGTACAGGATCTGCGGGGCCATCGCCTGGCCCTGCAGAACACGGCGTCCACCAGTGCCTATCTGGTGCCGGTGATGACGTTGCTGCAGGAGGGCCTGTCGCCCCAGATCCTGGCCGGTGCATGGGACATGCCGGGCCGGGACAGTGTGGGTTACGTATTTGCACGCAGCGAGCTGAACATCGCGACGTTCGTGCACAAGGGGGTGGTTGACGTGGGAGCGGTGAGCAGCGTGGACTGGAATGACGAGCGGCGGATGCCGGCAGCGTTCCGGCGCGACTTCCGCGAGCTGCTGCGCACCGAACCCTACCCGCGTGCGGTGGAGATGGTCCGCGCCGACCTGGATCCACGCGTGCGCGATCGCCTGCAGGAAGTGCTGCTGCAGGCAGCCAGCGACCCGCAGGCGCAGGGGGCGCTGCATCGGTTTTTTGGCACTTCCGGGTTCCACCGCGTCGATGCGCATGCGCAGCAGCGGTTGGATGAATTGAAACAAGGATTGACGCGCGTGCGGATGGAAGTGGAATGAAGTGGCTTGGCTCGGGGATGCAGGCCCGGTTCCTGCTCGCGATGGGCGGGGCGATGGTCGTGGTGATCGCGATCCTTGCAGTGTTGTTGGGGCGGCAGACGGCGATGCAGAGCGAGGTGCGCAACCTCAGCGGCGGCGTCATCCATGAACTGTTCGACCGCAGCGTGCGCAGCCGCGGCGAGGCGATGGCGCGCGAGTTGTCCGATGCGCTGGCCAACCCGCTGTATTACCGCGACCTGGACCAGGTCGGCGTACTGGTGCGCAGCACGGCGCGACAGCCGGTGGTGCGCTATGTACTGGTGTTCGACGATCGCGGCCGGCTGGTACACGACGGCTCGGTCGAGGTGTCCGGATTCGGCCAGCCGATGGCCGATCCCCTGGCACCCAAGGCTGCAGCCGCGCAGATGCTGGTCGTGCAGGAATCGCCGAAGGTGCTCGACAACACCATGCCGATCATGATCGGCAACCAGCGCATTGGCGGCGTCCGGGTCGGCATGGCGCTGGATGAGGTGCAGCAGCGCGAGCAGGCGGCCAACGCCACCCTGGGCGAGCGCCTGCAGCAGGTCGGCAGCCGTCATCTGGGCTGGCTGCTGCTGATGCTGGGCCTGCTGGTGGTGATCGGCGTGGTGGTGATCCTGTACGTGCAGCGCACCCTGGTCGCGCCGATCCGTGATCTTGCCGTCGCCGCCCGTCGCATCGAGGCCGGTGACTACCAGACGCCCCTGGCCGAGAACACCCGCGACGACGAGGTCGGCGAACTGGTACGTGGTTTCGCCCGGATGCGCGATGCGATCGCCCGCCATGACCGCGAAGTGCGGCGCATGGCCTATACCGACGCGCTGACCGGGCTGACCAACCGGCTGGCATTCCGCGAGGCGCTTGATCATCGGTTGATGGCCGCCCGTGCCGCCAATCACCGGTTGGGCCTGCTGTTCGCCGATATCGACGACTTCAAGCGGGTCAATGACACCCTTGGCCACGAGGCCGGCGATGAGGCATTGCTGCAGTTCGCCCAGCGCATCGGCCGCGCGGTCACCGAGGCCGGGGGCGATGAAACCCTGCTGGCGCGCTTCGGCGGAGACGAGTTCGTGATCCTGGTGGGCGACGGTGATGTGGCCGCCAACGCGCGGCTGCTGGCCGAAGTGCTGGTGCGCGAGCTGGGCAAGCCGCTGGTGGTGCAGGGCAGGGAACTGTTCCTGGGCACCTCGATCGGCGTGACCCTGTTCCCCGACGATGCAGCCGATGCGACCACCCTGCTGAAGAACGGCGACATCGCCATGTACCAGGCGAAGATGGCCGGCAAGAACTGCTATCGCTATTACAGCCGGGCGATGGACCATGCGGTCGAGCGTCGCGTGCATATGGAACAGGAGCTGCGCGGTGCCTGGGAGCGCGGCGAACTGCGCCTGGCCTACCAGCCGATCTTCCGCATGCGCGACCGCCGCATGGTCGGCGTTGAAGTACTGCTGCGCTGGCAGCACCCGACCCTGGGCACGATTCCGCCCTCGGTGTTCATCGAGGTAGCCGAGCAGAGTGGGCTGATCGAGATCATCGGCCCGAAGGTCCTGCGTGCGGCCTGCATGGAGGCCTCGCAGTGGCCGCGCGGGGCGGCCGGGGACGACCTGTTCGTGTCGGTCAACGTGTCGCCACGGCAGTTGCGCGGCGGTGAGCTGCCGGCACTGGTCGCGCAGTGCCTGCATGAGTCCGGGCTGCCGGCGTCGCGCCTGCATTTGGAGCTGACCGAAACCGCCGTGATCGGCGACGAGATGGTTGCCGCGCAGCTGCTGGACAAGCTGCACCGCACCGGCGTGAAGGTCTGGCTGGATGATTTCGGGACCGGCTTCTCCGGGCTCAGTCATCTGCGCCAGGTACCCGTGGACGGCGTGAAGATCGACAAGAGTTTCGTGGCCGACATGCAACGTGACCCCGATGACCTCGCGCTGACCACGGCGATCATTGCCATGGCCCACGCGCTGGGCATCACCGTGGTGGCCGAAGGCATCGAGCAGCAGGCGCAGTTCGAGCTGCTGGCGCAGCGCGGCTGCGACCTTGGGCAGGGCTATTGGCTGAGCCACCCGGTGACCGCCACCGAAGTGGTGCGGATGATCGAATCGGGCATCTGACCGACACAAAAAAGGGACGGAGGGGATGAAGTCGCTTATGCATTTGCGACTTCATCCCCTCCGTCCCCTTTTTTGGGGCTACACCGGGCGCTTGCTCGGGTCGCCGGGCAGTTCGCGCACCAGTTTCGGGATCAGATAACCGGACAGGCGTGCGGTCAGGCCGGCAATCAGTGCCTTGGCCTGGGCATCGTCCACTTCGAAATGGGCCACGCCCTCGACCCGGTCCAGCTGGTGCAGGTAGTAGGGCAGCACGCCGGCGGCGAAGCTGCGCTCGCTCAGGTCCTGCAGGGCCTGCACGTTGTCATTGACCCCGCGCAGCAACACCGCTTGGTTCAGCAGCTGGGCGCCGATGCCGCGCAGGCGGACCATCGCCGCGTCCACGCTGGCATCGAATTCATTGGCATGATTGGCGTGGACCACGATCGCCAGCGGCCAGGGCAGGCTGCCCAGCCAGGAGACCAGTTCATCGTCCACGCGCTCCGGCAGCACGATCGGCAGCCGGGTATGGATGCGCAGGCGGCGGATATGCGGGATCGCGCGCAGGGCGTCGGTCAGCTCGGCCAGCTTGTGCGTGGCCAGCGACAGCGGGTCACCGCCGGACAGGATCACCTCGTCGATGTCCGGGTCGGCGGCGATGGCGGCTACGGCCTCCTGCCAGCCACCCTTGGCGGCGTTCTCCGCCCCATAGTCGAAGTGGCGGCGGAAGCAGTAGCGGCAGTTGATCGCGCAGCTGCCGGTGGCGACCAGCAGGGCACGGCCACGGTACTTCTGGATGACGCCGGTGGCCTTCTTGGCGGCACCGTCGCCCACCGCATCGAAGCTGAACCCGGGCACCGGGCGCATTTCCTCGTCGATCGGCAGCACCTGGCGCAGTAGCGGGTCGGCCGCATCGCCAGGGCGCATGCGGGCCACGAAGCCTTCCGGCACGCGTAGCGCGAACTGGGCCATGGCCGCCTCCGAGACGCCCAGCGCGGCCGGGTCCAGCTGCAGCCGGGCCAGCAGCGCGTGCGGGTCGCGCAGCGCCTGGCGCCAGAGCTGCTGCCAGCGCGCGGGCGCACCTGGCGACTGGGGCCGTGGGAAGGCGGAAAGCTGCATGGAGAGGGGGCCTGCGGTTATCATGGGGGCAGAAAAACAGTCGCCCACCGGCATCCGGTGGGCTTTCCATTCTAACGGCTCGCCGCACCCGCGGCGTTTTTGCCACTCAGGAGTTTACGCATGGCCAGCTACGGCATGAACGACGTCAAGAACGGGATGAAGATCCTGGTCAACAACCAACCGGCCGTCATCATCGACACCGAATACGTCAAGCCGGGCAAGGGCCAGGCCTTCACCCGCGTGAAGTACCGCCTGATCAAGGACGGCCGTACCCAGGAAGTGACCATGAAGTCGACCGACTCGCTGGATGCAGCCGACGTCGTCGATACCGACATGAACTTCATGTACAGCGACGGCGAGTACTGGCACTTCATGGACCCGGAATCCTTCGAGCAGGTCCAGGCCACCAAGGCCGGCATGGGCGGCGCCGAGAAGTGGCTGAAGGGCGAAGAGTCCTGCGTGGTCACCCTCTGGAATGGTGAGCCGATCTTCGTGCAGCCGCCGAACTTCGTTGAACTGAAGATCACTGAAACCGATCCGGGCGTCCGTGGCGACACCTCGGGCGGCGGCGGCAAGCCTGCCACCCTGGAAACCGGCGCCGTGGTCCGCGTGCCGCTGTTCGTCAACCAGGACGAAGTGATCCGCGTCGACACCCGTTCGGGCGAATACTCCGCACGCGTCAAGTAAGGTTCCGGCCGCAGGTCGACCAGACTGTAGAGCCGAGCCCGTGCTCGGCTTTCCGGGCATCGCCCGGACCCGTTGCTGGCGCCCATGGCGCCGCAGCGGACAGCCGCCGGGCATGGCCCGGCGCTACCGCCTCCCGCCAGGCCCTTCTCCAATAGCCAGTGAGCCCGCATGAGCGATAGCCCGCACCTCCCCGAAGCCTGCGACCTGCTCATCGAAGCCGGTTACGTCGTTCCGATCGAGCCGCATGCGGTGGTGCTGGAAGACCATGCCGTGGCCGTGCGTGGCAGCGAGATCATCGCGATCCTGCCGCGTGCCGAGGCGCGTGCGCGTTTCCGCGCCGCACAGGTGGTCAGCCGCCCCGAGGCCGCGCTGATGCCGGGCCTGGTCAACGCGCACACGCACAACCCGATGACCCTGCTGCGCGGTGTCGCCGACGACCTGCCGCTGATGACCTGGCTGCAGCAGCACATCTGGCCGGTGGAAGCGGCGGTGATCGGGCCGGAATTCGTGGCCGACGGCACCACCCTGGCCATCGCCGAGATGCTGCGCGGCGGCACCACCTGCGCCAACGAGAACTACTTCTTCGGCGACGTGCAGGCCGCGGTCTACAAGAAGCACGGTTTCCGCGCGCTGGTTGGCGCGGTCATCATCGATTTCCCCACCGCCTGGGCCAAGACCGACGACGAGTACTTCGCCAAGGCCGGTGAACTGCATGACCAGTGGCGCACCGATCCGCTGATCGGCACCGCGTTCGCGCCGCATGCGCCGTACACCGTCAACGATGCCAACTTCGAGCGGGTGCGGATGCTGTCCGACCAGCTCGACATGCAGGTGCACCTGCACACCCACGAGACCGCGCAGGAAATCACCGATTCGATCAAGCTGCACGGCCAGCGTCCGCTGGCGCGGCTGGATCGCCTCGGCCTGGTCAACGACCGCCTGATCGCGGTGCACATGACCCAGCTGACCGACGCGGAAATCCACCTGTGCGCCGAACGTGGCGTCAGCGTGGTGCACTGCCCGGAATCGAACCTGAAGCTGGCCTCCGGTTTCTGCCCGGCCTGCGCCCTGCAGCGCGCCGGCGTGAACCTGGCGATCGGCACCGACGGCTGCGCCAGCAACAACGACCTGGACATGTTCAGCGAGAACCGCACGGCGGCGATCCTGGCCAAGGCCGTGGCCGACGACGCCACCGCGCTGGATGCAGTCACCACGCTGCGTGCCTCCACGCTGGGCGGCGCCCGCGCGCTGGGCTTCAGTGACCGCATCGGTTCGATCGAGGTCGGCAAGCAGGCCGATCTGGTCTGCGTCGACCTGTCCGCGCTGGAAACCCAGCCGCTGCACAACGTGCTGTCGCAGCTGGTGTACGCCACCGGCCGCCAGCAGGTCAGCGATGTCTGGATTGCCGGCAAGCCGAAGCTGGTGCAGCGCGAGCTGGTCGGCATGGACCTGCCGGGCATCATCGCCAACGCGCGCCAGTGGCGCGAGCGCATCCGCCATATCCGCGCCTGAACCCTGGCGCCGCAAGGACACCCTCATGACTGCCCCCCACGCATCCTCCAATTTCGATCAGGCCGAGCTGGACAAGTTCGCCGCGCTGGCCAACCGCTGGTGGGACGCTGATGGCCCGCAGAAGCCGCTGCATGCGCTGAACCCGGTGCGGCTGAAGTACGTGGCCGACCGCGTGCCACTGCGCGGTGCCCGTGTGCTCGACATCGGCTGTGGTGGCGGCCTGCTGAGCGAGGCGCTGGCGCAGTCCGGTGCCGACGTCACCGCCATCGACCTGGCCCCGGAACTGGTCAAGGTCGCGCGCCTGCACGCGCTGGAAAGCGGTGCCAAGGTGGATTATCGCGTCCAGGCCGCCGAGGACCTGGCTGCCGAGCAGTCGGGCAGTTTCGATGTGGTCACCTGCATGGAAATGCTCGAGCACGTGCCGGATCCGGGCGCGATCATCGAGGCCTGCAAGCGCCTGCTGAAGCCGGGCGGCCACCTGTTCCTGTCGACCATCAACCGCACCGCTGCCGCATTCGCGGTGGCGATTGTCGGTGCCGAGTACGTGGCGCGATTGCTGCCCAAGGGCACCCATCACTACCAGGAATTCATCAAGCCGGCCGAGCTGGCACGCTGGCTGCGCGAGGCTGACATGCAGCTGGTGGATGTCAGCGGCATGGCCTACGAGCCGTGGCGCAACCATGCCCGCCTGAGCAGCCGCACCGACATCAACTACCTCGCCTACGCGGTCAAGCCGGCATGACCTCTGCCCGCTTCCCGCGCGCGGTGCTGTTCGATCTGGACGGCACCCTGCTGGACAGCGCGCCGGACTTCGTTGCCACCTGCGATGCGATGCTGGCCGAACGTGGCCGTGCACCGATCGATCCGGCGTTGTTGCGCCCGGTGGTGTCCAAGGGCTCGCGCGCGATGGTCGGTGCGGCATTCCCGGACCTGGATGCCGCTGCGCGCGATGCATTGATCCCGGAATTCCTGCAGCGCTATGAAGCATTGATCGGCCAGCACGCGGTGCTGTTCGATGGCGTGGCCGGCATGCTTGCTGCACTGGATGCCGCCGGCACGGTGTGGGGCATCGTCACCAACAAGCCCGAGTACCTGGCGCGCCTGATCCTGCCGCAGCATGGCTGGCAGCAGCGCTGCGCGGTGCTGGTGGGCGGTGACAGCCTGGCCGAGCGCAAGCCGCACCCGTTGCCGCTTCTGCATGCTGCGCAGGCCATCGGCATTGCTGCCGGGGAATGCGTATACGTGGGGGACGACGAGCGCGACATCATCGCCGCGCGTGCCGCGGCCATGCCGTCGGTGGCGGCACTGTGGGGCTATCGCCTGCACAGCGACGACCCGCTGGCCTGGCAGGCCGACGTGCTGGTCGAGAACGCCGGACTTCTGCAACTGGCCAGTCTCTGGCCGACCCGGCCGGCAGCCCCGGCCCAGCCGTAAGGAATGACGTAGTGAGCAGTACCGCGCTGGACAGTTTCCTCGACAAGTGGCGCAGCCGTTGGCCGGAATGGTCGGTGGCCGCCCCGTTCGTGGCCGAATCGCAACGCGAGCTTGCCGTGGCGTGGTTTGCGCTGCTGCAGGAGTTCGACGACATGCTCAACACCGGCGGCGATCCGTTGCCGGCCGACGCCAAGCTGGCGTGGTGGGGCGAGGAGCTGCGCAGCTGGGCTGCGCATCGTTCGCGCCACCCGTTGGGTCGTTTGCTGGAACCGGTGCATGCGCCGTGGGCGCAGCTGGCCGAAGCGCTGCCGGATCTGGTTGAAGCGCGCACGGTCGCGCTGGATGCGGCCAGTGCCGAGCGCGCGCTGGCCAACTACGCCGACGCGGTTGCCGCGGTGGAAGCGGCGCTGTTCAACGACAAGCCGCGCACCGGCGCCGGTCGTGCGGTGCAGCTGCAGACCCTGGCCCAGCGCCTGCAGGATGCCGGCGTGGCCGGTGTACCGCGCAGCCTGCTGGATGAGGATTCCAGCACGGCTGCGCAGCGCTGGGCGCAGTACCTGCTGAAGGGGTGGGGCAGTCGCGTGCCCGGCCCGCGCCCGCGCCGTGTGTGGTCCAGCCTGGCGCGCGCACGCGTGGCGGCGCAGGCCGCAGGCAAGCCGATCGAAGCCACCCCGGTACGCACGTTGCTGCGCGTGTGGTGGGCCGCGCGCGGCTGAACGACTGGCCGCTGCGCTCGCCGGGCATGGCCCGACGCTACCAATTCATCGCACGGCCCATGCGCGATAAACGATCCGTCACGCGGTAGCGCCGGGCCATGCCCGGCGGGGAAGCTGCGCGCGTTACTTACGTTCCAGCACCAGCAGCGGGTCGATGCGGGTATCGAACCAGTTCATGCCCCAGTGCAGGTGCGGGCCGGTGGCGCGACCGGTGGCGCCGACCGCGGCGATCACCTGGCCCTGTTCCACCCGGTCGCCGACCTTCACGTCGATGCGCGACAGGTGCAGGAAGTTGGAGCTGACCCCGAAGCCGTGGTCGAGCAGCAGCGTGCCACCGGTCAGGTACAGGTCCGGGCCGGCGAAGGTGACGATGCCGGCGGCCGGTGCCTTCACCGGGGTGCCGGTCGGCACCGCGATGTCCATGCCGGAATGACCGGCACCAGGTTGACCGTTGTAGACACGCGCATTGCCGAAGCGGCCACTGATGCGGCCCTGCACCGGCCAGATGAAGGTCTGGGTGAAATCAGTGCGGTCGTCATCGCGGGCACGTGCCGCGGTCACCTGCGCCTGTTCGCGCTTGATCCGCTCGGCAATCGCCGGCGGCGGGTTCACCGTTTTCGGCGGCACGCCGTTGACCCGCTCGGTGGGCCAGTCGCGCGGCGTCACCGCAATGGTCGCCGTCTCGCTGCCACCATCGGGGCGCTGTACCTGCACGCGCAACGGGCCCTTCTCGTCGCGACCGATGCCGAACACCACACTGCCATAGCCGCTCACCCGCAGTTGGCGGCCGGCGTACTGCACGCGGCTGCCGGCGGGCACCTTGCCGATCACCAGCGCGCCCTGCGACGCGCTGGCCGGAAACACCACGCGACTGTCGATCAGGCTGCCGATGCCATCCTGCGCCTGCGCCGCCGGTGCGGTGAACAGGGGCGCGGCCAGCAGCAGCGCCCCGAACAGAAATACCTTGCGCATCAGCGGTCGTAGGTCATGCGCTGGCCGGCCGGTTCACCCACCAGTTTGCTGCCGTCCCACACCAATTGGCCGTTGACCCAGGTCGAGGCCACGCGCGAACGGAAGGTGGTGCCTTCGAATGGCGACCAGCCGCACTTGGACAGCACGTCCTCGCGCTTGACGGTGAATGGCACGTCTTCCACCAGCACCAGGTCGGCGAAGTAGCCTTCGCGCAGGAAGCCGCGTTCTTCCACGTCGAACAGCTGCGCCGGCGCATGCGCGAACTTCTGCACCACCTGCTCGCGGGTCAGCTTCCCTTCGTGCACGCGCTCCAGCGCGGCCACCAGCGCGTACTGCACCAGCGGCAGGCCCGACGGCGCCTGCGCGTAGGGCTTCTGCTTCTCTTCCCAGGTGTGCGGGGCGTGGTCGGTGGCCAGTACGTCCAGCACGTCGTCGGCCAGCGCAGCGGTGATTGCTTCGCGGTCGGACACTTCCTTGATCGCCGGGTTGCACTTGATCAGGTTGCCCTTGGTCGCATAGTCCGGGCGCGCGAAGTGCAGGAAGTGCACGCAGGTTTCGGCAGTGATCTGCTTGCGGCTGCCGTCGGCGCGGATCAGTGGACCCTTCTCGAACAGCGCCAGCTCGTCGGCGGTGGAGATGTGCAGTACATGCAGGCGGGTGCCGTGCTTGCGCGCCAGCGACATCGCCAGGCGGGTCGACTTGATGCAGGCCTCGCGCGAACGGATATCCGGATGCATGTCCGGGGTCAGCGCGTCGCCGTACTTTTCCTGGAAGGCCTTCAGGTTGGCATCGATCATCGGCGTGTCTTCGCAGTGCGTGATGATCGGAGTGGGGCATTCGCGGAAGATCGCATCCAGCGTTTCCGGGTTGTCCACCAGCATGTTGCCGGTGGAGGCGCCCATGAACACCTTCACGCCCGGGGCCTTCTTCGGGTCCAGCGCACGGATCGCTTCGAGGTTGTCATTGCTGGCGCCATGGTAGAAGCCGTAGTTGGCCCAGGCGCGGCCGCGCGCGAGTTCGTACTTGGCTTCCAGGATGGTCGAATCCAGCGTCGGCGGGTTGGTGTTGGGCATGTCCATGAAGCTGGTCAGGCCACCGGCCACGGCCGCCGCCGATTCGCTGGCGATGTCGCCCTTGTGGGTCAGGCCCGGTTCGCGGAAGTGCACCTGGTCATCGATCATGCCGGGAAGCAACCAGCGTCCGGCCGCGTCCACCACCTGCTCGCCGTCGCGCGGCGCCAGCCCATTGCCGATCTGCGCGATGCGGCCGTTCTCGATGCGCAGGTCGCCGTCGAAGGTGCGGCCTTCGTTGACCATCCGGGCGTTGGTGATGAGGGTGGAGGACATGTCAGTGTTTTCCTGTGCAACGGCAAGAGGGGGCGTGGTTGGATTCGGGCACCGGGTCGAAGCCGCCGGGGTGGAACGGGTGGCAGCGGCCCAGCCGGCGCGCAGCCAGCCAGCTGCCGCGCAGCGGGCCGTGCCGCGAGATGGCTTCCATCGCGTATTCAGAACAGCTCGGCACGAAACGGCAGCGTGGCCCCAGCAGGGGGCTGATGAAGCGCTTGTAGAAGCGCAGCAGGGCAATGAGCAGGCGCGAGATCACCCAGTCATCTTATGCCAGTTGGCATGAAGGCCGCATTTGTGCAGGATGGGCCGTTGGTCGCATGTCGCCGATGGCCTGCGACCGGTACCAGCACCTTCGGGTGCTGGCCAGGTTCCGTACCGCGCAAGGCGGTCCGTGTTCGTCGGACTGCCTCCAAGGGCGCCTTGACTCCAGGACTGAATGGAGCAGGGGGTCGAGGTTGCTGCTGCGGGTCGGGTAGGCTATAAAGGCCCGCTTTCCCGGGCCCCGGGGAATCCAAGGAAGAGCGTTTCGTGGCTGCTAAAAAAACTGCAAAGAAGGCCGCAACGGCCGCCAAGAAAACCGCCAAGCCTGTTGTGAAGAAGTTGGCGGCAAAGCCCGTTGCCAAGAAACCGGCCAGCAAGCCGGCGACCAAGGCAGCGTCCTCGCAACCGGCGGCCAGGAAGGCCACCGCAAAGAAAACGCCGGTCAAGGCAACCAAGCCGGTGGCGAAGAAGGCTGCTGCGCCCGCCAAGGCCAAGCCTGCCGCTGCCAGCAAGAAGGCGCCGGTGATGAAGAAGGCCGCCAGCAAGGCCGCGCCGGTGAAGAAGGCCGCCGCCAAGCCGGTGGCGAATAAGGCCGCAGCCAAGCCGGCGCCGAAGGCGGTGGTGAAGAAGGCTGCAGCCAAGCCGGTCGCCAAGCCCGCGGCCAAGAAGGTCGCTGCGGCTAAACCGGTTGCCACGCCTGCCGCTGTAAAGAAGGTTGCCAAGAATGTTGCCGTGCCGGCCGTGAAGCCGGCCCCGGCCCCAGTAGTGAAGTCCGCACCGAAGCCTGCTGCCAAGCCGGCTCCGGCCAAGCCTGTCCCGGTCAAGACCGTGGCAGTGGCAGCAGCCCAACCGGCTTCCAAGCCGGCCCCGGCCGCCGCTCCTGCCGCTTCGAAGGCCCCGCAATCCAAGAATCCCGTGCCCGTTTCGAAATCGCCTGCCAAAACCGCCGTGAAATCCGATTCCGCCCCGAAGACCGTGTCGCGCCCTGTCGGCAAGGTTGCCGTGGCCGTCGCCGCCCGCTCGGCTGCACCGGCCCCGCGCAGCAAGTACAAGGTGGTCGAGTACAAGACCGACGAGGCCACCGGCCGCCCGATCCTGCCGACTGGCTACAAGCCGTCCTCGGAAGAGGAATACATGAGCCCGCTGCAGCAGGAGTACTTCCGTCAGCGTCTGCAGAACTGGCGCGCGGACCTGGTGGAAGAGTCCAAGCAGACCATCGAGAATCTTCGTGAGGAAGTGCGTGACATCGGCGACGAAGCCGAGCGCGCGACCCGCGAGACCGAGAACTCGCTGGAGCTGCGTACCCGCGACCGCTACCGCAAGCTGATCGGCAAGATCGACAGCACCCTGAAGCGCCTGGAAGCGGGCGACTACGGTTACTGCGTCGACACCGGTGAAGAAATCGGCCTGGAGCGCCTGGAAGCGCGCCTGACCGCCGAACGCACCATCGACGCCCAGGAGCGTTGGGAGCACCTGCAGAAGCAGCAGGGCGACTGATTCCTGCTCGTTGTATGGTCATGCGAAAAACCCGGCCTCGGCCGGGTTTTTTGTTGGGTTCGAGTTGGCTGTGTAGAGCAGCGCCTTCCGGGTATCGGGTGGAGCCTGCGGGTGGGTCCGGGCAGGACACGCTGCAAGTACATCCCTGTAAGCTCGGCCGCGGCATCCATGCCGCGGACGGTCCCGCCCGGACCCACCCGCAGGCTCTCGACGGTTTCCTGCGTGCGCGGCCGATGTAGAGCCGAGCCCACGCTCGGCTCAGGCCGACAGGAGCGGTCATGCGTGCGCTCGCGGCTGTTGAGTCCGCCTTGTAGCGAGCCGAGCACCGCAGGGGAATCAGGGGCGAAGAGGCGCCGCTGTTTGAGCGCAGCGAGTTCGGCGCCGTCCCCTGATTCACCGAGGAGCACAGGGCACCGGCGCGCAGCGCCGGCTCGCGGATGGCGGAGCGTTTCTTTGGTTACTTTCTTTTCGCGAAAAGAAAGTGACAAGCCCAATCATCGAGGGAGAGCAACGGCCCCAGCCAAACACCCGGCGCCGCCGAATCCGCTGTTCGCAGCGTCACTGCAGATCACGCAAATTCAGTTTCCGCAATGTCGGGTTCTTCCACGCGGTGATCCCGGCCACGCTCAGCACCGCGAACCCACCCAGCACCACGGCCGGCACCAGGCCGAGCAGCTTGGCCATCGTGCCGGCATAGAACGCGCCCAGCTCGTTGGACGAACTGATGAAGATGCCGTTGATTGACGACACCCGTCCGCGCATTTCTTCCGGCGTGGCCAACTGCAGGATGGTCGATCGGATCACCACCGAGACGCCATCGAAGGCCCCGTAGAACAGCAGGATCAGCGCCGACAGCCAGAAGTGCTGCGACAGGCCGAAGCCGATCACGCACAGGCCGAAACCGGCCACCGCGAACAGCAGTACGCGGCCGGCATTGCGGTGCAGCGGGTGGCGGGCCAGCCACAGGCCCACGCACACCGAACCGAGCGCCGGCATCGCGCGCAGGATGCCCAGGCCTTCCGGGCCGTGGTGCAGGATTTCGTGCAGGAACGCCGGCAGCATCGCCACCACGCCGCCGAGCAGGACCGAGAACATGTCCAGCGCCATCGCCCCGACCATGATCCGGTTGCCGACCACGAAGCGCGCGCCTTCGGCGATGCTCTTGAAGATCGGCGCGGCGGGACCGGTGTGCACCGGTTCTTCCACCTTCAATGTAGCCAGGCAGGCCATCGCCACCAGCGCAAAGGCCGTAGCCACCGCGTAGGAGAGGCCCTTGCCGCCGAAGCCGACCAGCACGCCACCCAGTGCCGGACCAGCCACCATGCCGGCCTGGAACACCACCGCGCCGAGGCCTGCGCCGCGCGCGAACTGATCGCGGGCCAGCACGCGGGCGAACAGCGCGTTGTAGATCGGCGACAGGAAGGCGCGGACCATGCCGGTCAGGGCAATGGCTGCATAGATGGGCCACACGCCTTCAAACGGCAGCCAGCCCTTGGCCACGCTGGTCAGTACCAGCGCGGTGGCGATCAGCCCGGAACAGGCCGCCATGCCCAACCGGCGCCGCGGCAGATGGTCGACCAGGTAGCCGGCGAATGGCGCCACGCAGAAGAACGGCAGCACCTCGGCCAGGCCGATCAGGCCCAGCGAGAACGGATTGCGGGTGACTTCGTAGATGTGCCAGCCGACGGTGACTGCCACCACCTGGTAGGACAGCATCGCGAAGATGCGGTAGGCCAGCAGCTTGGCGAAGCCGGGTCGGGACAGCAGGCCCAGCGCGGTGTCCTCGGCTGTGGCAGGCTCGCTCACGACGGATCGCGCTGCAGCTGGGCCTGCGCGGTCTCGCGGATGAAGGCCAGCATCGCTGCCACACCATTGCTGCGGGTCGGAGACAGGTGGCGGGCCAGGCCGATGTCCTGGATATAGCTCGGTTCGGTGGCCAGGATCTCCTGCGCCGAGCGCCCGGAGTACACGCGCAGGGCCAGGAAGATCAGGCCGGAGACGATGGCCGAATCACTGATGGCATGGAAGCGCAGCGACTGCGCATTGCCTTCCGGCACGATCCAGACCATCGACTGGCAGCCGAGCAGGCGATGCTCTTCGGTCTTCCATTCTTCCGGGAAGGCCGGCAGCTTGCGGCCGAGGTCGATCAGGTACTGGTAGCGCTCGGACCAGTCGCCGAAGAAGCCGAATTCCTCGGCGATGGCGGTCTGGGCCTCGGCGGCGGTGGGTTCAAGCGGGAACGGGGAGTCGGTCACAACAGTCTCTACGGTGGGGCGTGGCCGGCGTACCGGCCACGGGGCAGGGCAGGTCAGCCGCGCTTGCGCGACCAGCGCACGCCCTGCGGGGTGTCTTCCAGCACGATGCCTTCGGCGGCCAGCTGGTCGCGGATGGCGTCGGAACGGGCGAAGTCGCGGGCCTTCTTGGCAGCGGCACGCTCGTCGATCAGGCTCTGGATACGGGCATCGTCGCCGTCATCGCCCGCAGCGGTACCGAACCATTGCGCCGGATCGGCCTGCAGCAGGCCCAGCGCCAGGCCGGCACCGAGCAGCTCGCCCTTCAGGCGTGCCTGTTCGGCCGGGTCGGTGGCTCGGCGTGCATCGGCAGCGATGCGGGCCACTTCGGCCAGCGCCTGCGGGGTGTTCAGGTCGTCATCCAGGGTCGCCTCGACCGTGGCCGGGATCGCCACGACCGCGTCGACCGACGCCAGTTCGCGCAGGGTGCCGTACAGGCGATCCAGGGTGCGCACCGACTGCTCGATCAGGCCATCGGACCAGTCCAGCGGCTGCCGGTAGTGGGCCGACAGCAGCGCCAGGCGCAGGGCTTCCGGCGGATGCTGGCGCACCAGGTCGTGCACGCGCTCGATGTTGCCCAGCGACTTGCTCATCTTGGCGCCGCCGAAGTTGAGCATGCCGTTGTGCAGCCAGAAACGGGCGAAGATCTTGCCGCCGTGGGCGCATTCGCTCTGCGCGATCTCGTTCTCGTGGTGCGGGAACTGCAGGTCGACGCCGCCGGCATGGATGTCGATGGTCTCGCCCAGATGGGCGGCGGCCATCGCCGAGCATTCGATGTGCCAGCCCGGGCGGCCACGGCCCCACGGCGATTCCCAGCCGGGCAAGTCGTCGCTGGACGGCTTCCACAGCACGAAATCGCCGGGATCGCGCTTGTAGGGGGCGACATCGACACGGGCGCCGGCCAGCATCTCTTCCGGGTCGCGGCGCGAGAGCTTGCCGTAGCCGTCGAAGCTGGCCACCGCGAACAGCACATGGCCCTCGGCGGCATAGGCATGGCCGTTGGCGATCAGCTGCTCGATCATGGTGACGATCTGCGGCATGTGCGCCGTCACTTCCGGTTCGATGTCCGGCGGCACCACGCCCAGGGCGGCCATGTCTTCACGGTAGGCGGCAGCGAACCTGTCGGTGATGGTGCTGATCGGCACCCCCTGCTCGCGCGCGGCGGTGTTGATCTTGTCGTCCACGTCGGTGATGTTGCGCGCGTAGCGCAGGCCACCGAAACGGCGCCGCAGCAGGTCGGCCAGCACGCCGAACACCACCGGGCCACGGGCGTTGCCGATGTGCACGTAGTTGTAGACCGTGGGGCCGCACACATACAGGGTCGGACAGGCCGGGTCGAGCGGGATGAACGGTTCGAGCTGGCGAGTCAGGTTGTTGTGCAGGCGCAGGGTCATGGGGCTGTGGCTGGGGGACAAGCCTGTGATTTTAGAACGTGTCGGCCCCCTTTGGGGGCACCGCCTGCCACCGGTGGACGCCGGGGCCATCCAAGGTGGGGTGGGCAGGAGCAGCGTGGACGGGTAATGTTCAGCCCCTTGCGCTCGCCACTGCCTACACTATTGCCGTGTCCTTGCTCCCTTCGCCAATGAAATCCACCGCGTTGCTGACCCTGGCCTGCCTGTCGGCGCTGGCCGCCGTGGCCCAGGCGCAGGAGGCCGAGCCCCGCAACCGGGTGGTGATCGTGGAGAACGTGAAGTTCGACTACGCGCAGGTGCTGAACGTCGAGCCCGTGTTCCAGACCCTGCGCGCGACCCGCACCGAAGAACACTGCGAGCCGGTCTCGACCCGGACCCTGGCGCCGGTCAATGTCACCGGCGAGGAGCCGGTTGAGGACAAGGGCCGGATCAGCCGCTTCTGGGACTCGGTGCGCTCGATGTTCAAGCGCAGCGATGAAGAGGTCTCCGAGGACACCGCCGCCGAGTCACCCGCCCCGGCGCCGGCACCGGCCAACAATGGCCCGATGCTGACCCGTGACTGCCGTATCGTGCCGGTGGGGCGTGAATTCCGCAGGCCCATCGCCTACGACGTGGATTACGTCTACAAGGGCACCAAGTACCGCTCACGGCTGCCGGAAGACCCCGGCAACCGGCTCAAGATCCGGGTGTCGATCACCCCCTGGGTCGGCCCCGAGCAGGGCGCCACGGGCAATCCCTGATTCTGCGACCCCGGCCCCTTGCGTCGGCCCCGGCCGCATGCAAAGATGGTTGACCATGAAGCTCACCGACTTCCAGCACGACAGCAGCGCAGCCCGACAGGCGTCGGGCATGACCTCGCGTGCGCGTCGACCGGAACCCCACATTCTCGCTGGGTAACCGGAGCTTTTTGCTGTTCGTCCGAAAAAAACCCAGCCGCCCGGCTGGGTTTTTTCGTTTCTGCGTTCTGAAAGCTGCAACTGCAACCTTTTCGTTCCACCTTTGCTTCCTGTTTTCCCTTCCACCGCGTCGAACCCGGCGCCGCCACGCAAGGAAAGATGATGTCCCCCAAGCACTTCCTGAACACCCAGGACTGGAGCCGCAGCGATCTCGACGCGCTGCTGACCCAGGCCGCGCTGTTCAAGCGCAACAAGCTCGGCGACCAGCTCAAGGGCAAGTCGATCGCGCTGGTGTTCTTCAACCCGTCCATGCGCACCCGCACCAGCTTCGAACTGGGCGCGTTCCAGCTCGGCGCCCACGCGGTGGTGCTGCAGCCGGGCAAGGATGCGTGGCCGATCGAGTTCAACCTCGGCACGGTGATGGATGGCGATACCGAAGAGCACATCGCTGAAGTGGCCAAGGTGCTGGGCCGTTACTGCGACATCATCGCCGTGCGCGCGTTCCCCAAGTTCATCGACTGGGCCTACGACCGCCAGGACATCGTCCTCAACAGCTTCGCCAGGTACTCGCCGGTGCCGGTCATCAACATGGAGACCATCACCCATCCGTGCCAGGAGCTGGCCCACATCATGGCCCTGCAGGAGCACTTCGGCACCCAGGACCTGCGTGGCAAGAAGTACGTGCTGACCTGGACCTACCACCCCAAGCCGCTGAACACCGCCGTGGCCAACTCGGCGCTGACCATCGCCACCCGCATGGGCATGGACGTGACCCTGCTGTGCCCGACCGCCGACTACATCCTCGACGACCGCTACATGGGCTGGGCCGAGCAGAACGTGGCCGAGAGCGGCGGTTCGCTGAAGATCAGCCATGACATCGACAGCGCCTACGCCGGCGCCGACGTGGTCTATGCCAAGAGCTGGGGCGCGCTGCCGTTCTTCGGCAACTGGGAGCCGGAAAAGCCGATCCGCGACCAGTTCAAGCACTTCATCGTGGACGAGCGGAAGATGGCGCTGACCAACAACGGTGTGTTCAGCCACTGCCTGCCGCTGCGCCGCAACGTGAAGGCCACCGACGGCGTGATGGATTCGCCGCAGTGCATCGCCATCAACGAAGCCGAGAACCGCCTGCACGTGCAGAAGGCGATCATGGCCGCCGTTGCCGGGCGCTGATTTTTTCCGATTCAATCATTTCCGCCGGGCACGGCCCGGCGCTACCAGGACATACCCTCCCCATGAGCAACAAAGACGTCGTTCTCGCCTTCTCCGGCGGCCTGGATACCAGCTTCTGCGTGCCGTACCTGCAGGAGCGTGGCTACAACGTGCACACCGTGTTCGCCGACACCGGCGGCGTGGATGATGAAGAGCGCGATTTCATCGAAAAGCGCGCCGCCGAGCTGGGCGTGGCCAGCCATGTCACCGTCAATGGTGGCCCGGCCATCTGGGAAGGCTTCGTCAAGCCGTTCGTGTGGGCCGGTGAAGGCTACCAGGGCCAGTACCCGCTGCTGGTGTCGGACCGTTACCTGATCGTCGATGCCGCGCTGAAGCGTGCCGCCGAACTGGGCACCCACATCATCGCCCACGGCTGCACCGGCATGGGCAACGACCAGGTCCGCTTCGACCTGGCCGTGAAGGCCCTGGGCGACTACCAGATCATCGCGCCGATCCGCGAGATCCAGAAGGAACACACCCAGACCCGCGCCTACGAGCAGAAGTACCTGGAAGAGCGTGGCTTCGGCGTGCGCGCCAAGCAGCAGGCCTACACCATCAACGAGAACCTGCTGGGCCTGACCATGTCCGGCGGCGAGATCGACCGCTGGGAAGCCCCGGGCGAGGGCGCCCGTGGCTGGTGCGCACCGCGGAGCGAGTGGCCGGAACAGGCCCTGACCGTGACCCTGAAGTTCGTCGAAGGCGAAGCCGTCGAACTGAACGGCAAGGCGCTGCCGGGTGACCAGATCCTGGCCCAGCTCAACAAGCTGTTCGCTCCGTACGGCGTTGGCCGCGGCGTCTACACCGGCGACACCGTGATCGGCCTGAAGGGTCGCATCGTGTTCGAGGCGCCGGGCCTGGTCTCGCTGCTGGCCGCGCACCGCGCGCTGGAAGACGCCGTACTGACCAAGCAGCAGAACCGCTTCAAGCCGGACGTGGCACGCAAGTGGGTGGAGCTGGTGTACGAAGGCTTCTACCACGACCCGCTGAAGACCGACATCGAAGCGTTCCTGAAGTCCTCGCAGGCCAAGGTCAACGGTGAAGTGGTGCTGGAAACGCGTGGTGGCCGCGTCGACGCAGTGGCGGTGAAGTCGCCGCACCTGCTCAACACCAAGGGTGCCACCTACGCGCAGTCGGCCGACTGGGGCGTGGAAGAGGCCGAGGGCTTCATCAAGCTGTTCGGCATGAGTTCGACGCTTTACGCGCAAGTCAACCGCTGAGCGGTTGACCACGCATTCCACCTCAACCCTGCGCCGTTGGCGCGCCCCCTTCAACAAGAAGGGGGCTCTCCACCAGACGCATTTCGGTAGCTCCGGGCCATGCCCGGCGGAATCCCACAGGATTGTTGATTCATGCTTGAACAGACGCTCGATCACCTGCAGGCGCTGGTGTCCTTCGACACCCGCAACCCGCCGCGTGCGATCACCACCGGTGGCATCTTCGATTACCTGCGCGCGAACCTGCCCGGCTTCAACGTCGAGGTGATCGACCATGGCGCCGGTGCGGTCAGCCTGTACGCCGTGCGCGGGACGCCGAAGTACCTGTTCAACGTACACCTGGATACCGTGCCCGATTCGCCGCACTGGAGTGCCGACCCGCACGTGATGCGCCGCCTGGACGACCGCGTGGTCGGTCTGGGCGTGTGTGACATCAAAGGCGCGGCCGCCGCACTGGTGGCCGCAGCCAATGCCAGCGACGGTGACGCGGCCTTCCTGTTCTCCAGCGATGAAGAAGCCAACGATCCGCGCTGCATCGCTGCGTTCCTGGCCCGTGGCCTGCCGTATGAAGCGGTGCTGGTGGCCGAGCCGACCATGAGCGAGGCGGTGCTGGCGCACCGTGGCATCAGCTCGGTGCTGATGCAGTTCGCTGGCCGCGCGGGGCATGCCTCGGGCAAGCAGGATGCAGCCGCCAGCGCGCTGCATCAGGCCATGCGCTGGGGCAACCGCGCGCTGGACCACGTGGAATCGCTGGCGTCGGCGCGCTTCGGCGGGCTGACCGGCCTGCGCTTCAACATCGGTCGCGTCGAAGGTGGCATCAAGGCCAACATGATCGCGCCCGCTGCCGAAGTGCGCTTCGGTTTCCGTCCGCTGCCGTCGATGGATATCGATGCGTTGCTGGCGACCTTTGCCGGCTTCGCCGAGCCGCAGGCGGCACTGTTCACCGAAACCTTCCGTGGCCCCAGCCTGCCGGCCGGTGACATCGCCGAAGCCGAGAACCGCCGCCTGCTGGCGCGCGACGTGGCCGATGCGCTGGACCTGCCGATCGGCAACGCGGTGGACTTCTGGACCGAGGCCTCGCTGTTCTCGGCCGGTGGCTACACCACGCTGGTGTTCGGCCCGGGCGACATCGCCCAGGCCCACACCGCCGACGAGTTCGTGACGCTGGAGCAGCTGCAGCGCTACACCGACGCAGTGCACCGCATCATCGCCGCCGGCGCCTGATTCTTCCCTTTCCGACGAAACCGAAATGTCTCCTGCCCTCCAGCCCCACCGCCAGACCCGCCAGACCATCGTGCGCCTGCTTTCCAGCATGGCCAGCGCGAAGGAGATCAGCCAGTACCTCAAGCGCTTTTCGCAGCTGGATGCCAAGCGCTTCGCCGTGGTCAAGGTCGGCGGGGCGGTGCTGCGCGACGACCTCGACGCGCTGACCTCCTCGCTGTCGTTCCTGCAGGAGGTCGGTCTGACCCCGATCGTGCTGCACGGCGCCGGCCCGCAGCTGGATGCCGAGCTGTCGGCCGCCGGCATCGAGAAGCAGACCGTGAACGGCCTGCGCCTGACCTCGCCGGAAGCGCTGGCGATCGTGCGCCGGGTGTTCCAGCAGTCCAACCTGCGCCTGGTCGAGGCGCTGCAGCAGAACGGCGCGCGCGCCACCTCGATCACCGGTGGTGTGTTCGAGGCCGAGTACCTGGACGTGGACACCTACGGCCTGGTCGGCGAGGTGAAGAAGGTCAACCTGGCGCCAATCGAGGCCAGCCTGCGCGCCGGTTCGATCCCGGTCATCACCAGCCTGGGTGAGACCGCCGGCGGCCAGATCCTCAACGTCAACGCCGACTTTGCCGCCAACGAGCTGGTGCAGGAACTGCAGCCGTACAAGATCATCTTCCTGACCGGCACCGGCGGCCTGCTGGACGAGGCGGGCAACGTGATCGATTCGATCAACCTGTCCACCGAGTACGACCATCTGATCGCGCAGCCGTGGATCCACGGCGGCATGAAGGTGAAGATCGAACAGATCAAGGATCTGCTTGATCGCCTGCCGCTGGAATCGTCGGTGTCGATCACCCGTCCGGCCGACCTGGCCAAGGAACTGTTCACCCACAAGGGCTCGGGCACGCTGGTACGCAAGGGCGAGAAAGTACTGCGCGCCACCGCCTGGGACGAACTGGACCTGCCGCGCCTGAAGGGCCTGATCGAATCCAGTTTCGGCCGCACCCTGGTGCCGGACTACTTCGAGAAGACCAAACTGTTGCGTGCCTATGTCAGCGAGAACTACCGCACCGCGGTGATCCTCACCGACGAGGCAGAGGGCGTGTACCTGGACAAGTTCGCCGTGCTCGACGACGCGCAGGGCGAGGGCCTGGGCCGCGCAGTATGGAACGTGATGCTGGAGGAAACCCCGCAGCTGTTCTGGCGCTCGCGCCACGGCAACCCGATCAATCACTTCTACTACGCCGAGTCCGATGGCTGCTACAAGCAGGATCAGTGGAAGGTGTTCTGGTTCGGTGCCGATGGCATCGACCGGATCAAGACCTATGTCGATCATTGCGCGCAGCGCACCCCGAGCCTGCAGGGCTGAGCGATGAGCAACCTCGATGCCTGGAACACGGTTCCCACCCTGCGCGGCCAGCACGTAACCCTGCAGCCGCTGCAGATGGAGCACGTGCCGGGCCTGCGCGATGCGCTTGAAGGCAGCGGCCTGGACCAGCTCTGGTACACCCAGGTGCCGTCACCGCAGCGGGTCGAGCACTATGTGCAGGCCGCGCTGCAGGCGCAGGCTGAAGGCAAGGTGCTGCCCTTCGTGATCCGCGATGCGGCGGGTGAGATCATCGGCAGCACGCGCTTCTACGACATGGATGCCGGCGTGCCCAAGCTCAGTCTCGGCTACACCTGGTATGCGCCGCGTGTGCAGCGCACCGGCGCCAACACCGAAGCCAAGCTGTTGCTGCTGCAGCACGCCTTCGAGGCCATGGGCTGCATCAGCGTGGTGCTGGAAACCAGCTGGTTCAACGTCACTTCGCGTACCGCCATCGCCCGCCTCGGCGCCAAGCAGGACGGCGTGCTGCGCAACCACAAGCGGCATGCCGACGGCACGCCGCGCGACACCGTCATCTTCTCCATCATCGATGCGGAATGGCAGGGCGTGAAGCGCCACCTGCAGTACCGCCTGGACAGTCACGCATGAACGATTCGACTTTCACCCTGGGTATCGTCGGTGCCCGCGGCCATACCGGTGCCGAGCTGATCAAGCTGGTGGCCGCCCATCCGCGGCTGAAACTGGCTTTCGTCTCCTCGCGCGAGCGCGCCGGGCAGCGCCTGTCCGATCACCATCCGGAATTCCAGGGTGACCTGCAGTACGAGAACCTGGACGCCGACGCGGTGGCCGCCAAGGGCGTGGATGCGGTGATCCTGGCCCTGCCCAATGGCCTGGCCGCGCCGTTCGTGGCCGCGCTTGAAACCGCGAAGCCGGACACTGTCATCGTCGATCTCTCGGCCGACTACCGCTTCGACAACAGCTGGTACTACGGCCTGCCGGAGCTGACCCGCGGCCGCTACAACGGCCAGAAGCACATCAGCAACCCGGGCTGCTATGCCACGGCAATGCAGCTGGCAGTGCATCCGCTGCTGGACCTGCTGGCCGGTCCGCCGCAGTGCTTCGGTGTCTCCGGCTACTCCGGTGCCGGTACCACGCCGTCGGACAAGAACAACGTTGAACTGCTGGCCGACAACCTGATGCCGTATGCGCTGACCAACCACGTGCACGAGCGCGAAGTGTCCGTGCAGCTGGGCGTGGCGGTCGAGTTCATGCCGCACGTCGCGCCGCATTTCCGTGGCATCACGCTCACCGCCAATCTGTGGCTGAACCGGGTGCAGACCCGCGAGCAGATCGTCGAGCGCTTCCAGCAGGCCTATGCCGGCGAACCCTTGATCGAAGTGGTGGATGAAGCGCCGTGGGTCAGCCGCATTGCCGGTCGCCACGGTGCCCAGGTCGGTGGCTTCACCTTGGCCCCGGGCGGCAAGCGGGTCGTGGTGGTGGCGACCCTGGACAACCTGCTCAAGGGCGCGGCCACCCAGGCCATGCAGAACCTCAACCTCGCGCTGGGCATCGACGAACTGACGTCGATCCCGCACTGAACACGTATTCCGGAGCCCCCATGGCAGACCTTCTTTGGCAGAAGCCCGGCGTCGCCGTCGACGCCCAGATCCAGACCTTCCTCGCCGGCGACGACGTGATCCTCGATCGCGAATTCTTCCTGCACGACATCGCCGCCAGCGCCGCGCATGCACAGGGCCTGCAGCACATCGGCATCCTCAGCGCCGACGAGCTGGAAGGCCTGCTGCGCGAACTGGAGATCCTGGCGCAGGACTTCCGCGAAGGCCGCTTCGTGCTGGATACGCAGTACGAAGATGGCCACTCGGCGATCGAAGCGCGGTTGACCGAACGCCTCGGCGACGCCGGCCGCAAGATCCACACCGGCCGCAGCCGCAACGACCAGATCCTGGTGGCCACCCGCCTGTGGCTGAAGGAGAAGCTGCAGCGCGTGGCGCAGCTCAGCGCCGAAGTGGCCAAGGTCGCGCTGGACCGTGCGCAGGCCGAGAAGGACCTGCCGATACCCGGCTATACCCACATCCAGCGTGCCGTGGTGTCCTCGGCCGGCATGTGGTGGGCGGGCTGGTCCGAGGCCTTCATCGACAATGCCATCCGCGCCCGTGACACCCATGCACTGATCGATGCCAACCCGCTGGGCACCGCCGCCGGTTATGGCGTCAATCTGCCGCTGGACCGCGAACACACCACGGCTGCGCTCGGTTTCGCGCGCATGCAGATCTCGCCGATCTACGCGCAGCTGTCGCGGGGCAAGTTCGAGCTGGCCGCGCTGGAAGCACTGGGTGGTGCCACGCTGGACCTGCGCCGCATTGCCTGGGACCTGTCGCTGTTCACCAGCGCCGAGTTCGGCTTCGTCGCACTGCCGGCGCAGTACACCACCGGCAGCTCGATCATGCCCAACAAGCGCAACCCGGATGTGATCGAGCTGATGCGCGCCACCCATGCCAGCGTCGCCGCCGCGCGCACCGAGATCGAGCAGCTGCTGTCGCTGCCGTCCGGCTACCATCGCGACCTGCAGTCGTCCAAGGGCGCCATCTTCCATGGCTTCGGCCGTGGCCTGGCCGCGCTGGAGCTGCTGCCGGCGCTGCTGGCCAATCTGGAGTGGCGTGACGACAGGCTGCGCGCAGCGATCGACTCGGGCATGTATGCCACCGACGTTGCCGTGGAAGCGGCCGTGGCTGGTGTGCCGTTCCGCGAGGCCTACAAGGCCGCTGCGGCCGGTGCCGATAGTGCAGGGCAGGGGCGCACGCCGGAAGGCAGCCTGGCCGCTCGCGTGTCGCCGGGTTCGGCAGCCGACCTGCGCCTGGATGAACTGCGCGCGCGCTGGCAGGCGCTGTCCTGATGGCGGGCACGGTCTACCTGGTGTTGGCCATGCGCCGGCCCGGTTTCAATGCCGCCGCCGTGCAGCCGCATCGTGACTTCCTCGATGCGTTGCAGGCGCAGGGCAAGCTGCAGCTGACCGGCGGCTTCGCCGATGGCAGCGGTGGTGCCTATGTGCTGTGCAACGTGGACAGCCTGGCGCAGGCACAGGCCATCGTCGCCACCGATCCGCTGGTGACGATGCAGGCCTCCGACCTGACCGTGCACGAATGGAACACTCGCTGAGAGCCTGACCGATGATCCAGCACGCTGCCCACGTCGCCTCGCCGTTCCCCGAACAAGCGCTGCCACCATGGCGGCGTGCAGTGCTGAAGGTCGGCAGCAGCCTGCTGGCAGCCGATGGCGGCGGCCTGTCGCCACGCCACGCGCTGGGCCTGGCACAGTTCGTCTCGGCCAATGTACTGGCCGGGCGTGAGGTAGTGATCGTATCGTCCGGCGCGGTCGCTGCCGGGCGCGCGATCCTGCCGCGGGCCGATGAGCCCGGCGCGGCGATGGCGGCGCGGCAGGCGCTGGCCGCGCTCGGCCAGGCCCAGCTGATCGGGCTCTGGCAGCGCTTCTTCGAGCGCCCGGTGGCGCAGGTGCTGCTGACCCACGACGACCTGCGCAACCGCCGCCGCTACCTCAACGCACGCGCTACCCTCAACGAACTGCTGCGGCTGGGTGCGTTGCCGGTGGTCAACGAGAACGACACCGTGTCGGTGGACGAGCTCAAGCTCGGCGACAACGACAACCTGGCCGCGACCGTGGCGGCGCTGGTCGATGCCGACGCACTGTTCATCGCCACTGACATCGACGGCCTGTACAGCGCCGACCCGCGCACCGTGGCCGACGCGCGGCCGTTGCACGACGTGCCGGAACTGAGTGACGAGGTGCTGGCGATGGCCGGTGGCGCCGGCTCGCGCGCTGGTACCGGCGGCATGCGCACCAAGCTGGAGGCGGCGGCGAAGGCCGGTCGCCTCGGCATAGAAACCTATCTGTTCAATGGCCGCAGTGGCGACGTGGTGCGCGCGCTGGCGCAGGATCGCCTGTTCGGTACCCGTATCCACGCCGCACGCAGCCGCGAGGCCGCACGCAAGCACTGGCTGCGGCACGCGCCGCTGGTCGAGGGCGCGATCGTGATCGATGCCGGCGCGGCGCAGGCCATGCGCGAGAAGGGCGCCTCGCTGCTGCCCGGTGGCATCACCGGCGCGGAGGGCGCGTTCCGCCGTGGCGACATGGTGCAGGTGTGCTGGAACGCGCCGCAGGGCCGTGTCTGCGTCGCGCGCGGCGTCAGCCAGTACGCGGCCGATGATGTGCGCCGGATCGCCGGCCGCCATTCGCGCGACATCGAGGCCGTGCTGGGCTACAACTACGGCGGCAGCGTCGTCCATCGCGACGATCTGGTGCTGCCATGACCGGTTTGAAGGACTCCCCGATGAGCGACATCGAAACGCAGGCGCGTGCCTGCCGTGACGCGGCCCAGAACGTTGCCGGCCTCGACAGTGCGGCCCGCCGCACGCTGCTGCTGGCCATGGCACAGGCGCTGGAAGTGAATGCCGGGCTGATCCTTGCCGGTAATGCACGTGACCTCGCCGCCGCGCGCGACAAGGGCGTTGGCAGCGCCATGCTCGACCGCCTGGCGCTGGACCCGGCACGCCTGTTCGCGATGGCCGAAGCCGTGCGTGAGGTCGCCGCGCTGCCCGATCCCGTCGGCCAGATCACCCGCGACGATGTGCGTCCAAACGGCATCCGCGTGCAGAAGGTACGCGTGCCGCTGGGTGTGATCGCAATGATCTATGAGGCGCGCCCGAACGTGACCGCCGAAGCGGCTGCGCTGTGCCTGAAGGCCGGCAATGGTGTGATCCTGCGCGGTGGCTCCGAAGCGATCCATTCCAACACAGCCATCGCCCAGGCGTTGGCAGGCGCGCTCAAGGCCAATGGCGTGCCACCGGCGGCGGTGACCGTGCTGACCGACCTGCGCCGAGAAGCGATGCTGGAACTGCTGCAGCTGCATGAACTGATCGATCTGGCGATTCCGCGCGGCGGCGAAGGCCTGATCCGCTTCGTTGCCGAACATGCGCGGGTGCCGGTGATCAAGCACTACAAGGGTGTCTGCCACCTGTTCGTGGATGCCAGCGCCGACCTCGGCAAAGCCATCGATCTGCTGGTGGACGGAAAGTGCAGTCGTCCGTCGGCCTGCAATTCGCTGGAGACCCTGCTGGTGCACCGCGATGTGGCCGAAGCGTTCCTGCCGCGCGTGGCACAGGCGCTCGGCGAGCGCGGCGTGGAGCTGCGGGCCGACGCGGCTGCGCAGCCGTTGCTGCCGGGTAGCAACGCAGCCACCGATGCGGATTACGCCGCCGAGTTCCTGGATCTGGTGCTGGCCGTGCGGGTGGTGGATGACCTCGATGCGGCCATCGCGCACATCCGCCGCTATACCTCCGACCATACCGAAGTGATTGCGACCGAAGACGCGCTCCACGCCGAGCGCTTCGTCAACGCGCTGCGTTCGGCGGTGGTGATGGTGAATGCCTCATCGCGCTTTTCCGATGGTGGGCAGTTGGGCCTGGGCAGCGAGATCGGTATTTCCACCACGCGCCTGCACGCCTACGGCCCGATGGGCCTGGAAGCACTCACCGTCGAACGGTTCGTCGTGCGCGGTGAAGGGCAGACGCGCACGTAGATCCACGCCGTGCGTGGATGCTCTTCGCGGTAGACCCCGGTGCCGACCAGGGTCGGCATCTACCAAAGCAAGTGCCGACCAGGGTCGGCACCCACCGGGTTGTCGGGTTACACCACCTCGCGGCGGATGCCGATCGGCCGCGCGTGATCGTCCATGTGCAGCGTGGCGGCCTTGCAGCCGAGCAGGCGCTCGGCCAGCCCGGTGCTGGCCCCCAGGTCGGCGGCCACTTCGTTGAGGCTGGCCAGCGGCCGCGGCAGGCGCCGGTCGTGGCCGCGGAAGCGCGCGCGGTTGTACTCGGCCCAGCCGATCAGCAGCACGCTGGCACACAGCAGCATCAGCGGCAGCGCCACCAGCACATAGGGGTCGAACTGGTTCTTGCGCTCGTACAGCTGCTGCCAGGCCATCTGCCCGCCGATCAGCCACGAGAGCAGGGTCACCAACGGTGCCCACAGGTAGAAGTAGAACCCCCAGAACGCGAGTGTGACGAAGCCCCAGGCGGTGCGCTGGAAGCGTGGTTGGCGATGCGGCTTGCGGATCATCCGCGAGTCGAAGCGGTTGGACGGGCGTTGTGCGTTCATCGGATCCCCCGATCGGGACTGGTCCAGGTGGCGCGCTTGCTGCGACGGCGCAGCAGGGTTTTCGGCAACGCCACCAGGGTGGTGGAAAGGCTGATCAACCAGTACGCCATCGGGTACCAGATGACCCAGAAGTAGTTGCGTCCAATCTGTGTTTCGTAACGACGGTCGATGATCAGGCTGCTGGCGAACTGCAGCAGGCAGACCAGGGCCAGGATCACGCCGTGCCATTCCGGCAGCAGGCTGGCGATATGCAGCTGCGGCTGCAGTTCGATGAACTTGCCCAGCGCCCACAGCACCACGATGAACAACATGGTGTAAGCCCAGATCACGCTCAGCACGTACTCCAGCAGTACGCCCCACATGCGCCGCTCCTTCCAGTGCAGCAGCGAGCGGGCGTGGCGCAGCATCACCTCCACGCCACCCTGGGCCCAGCGCAGCCGCTGCCTCCACAGCCCCTTCAGCGTTTCCGGCATCAGGATGAAGCACAGTGCGTTGGGTTCGTAGCGAATGTCCCAGTGCGCCCGCTGCAGGCGCCAGCTGATGTCGATGTCTTCGGTCACCATGTCGTCCGACCACCAGCCCACCTGGTGCAGGGCGGTACGGCGGAAGCCGGCGATCACCCCGGAGATGGTGAAGATGCGCCCGTATACGCGCTGCGCGCGCTTGATCATGCCGATGATCGAGGAGAACTCGGCCACCTGCAGGCGTCCGAGCAGGGTGGAGCGGTTGCGGATGCGCGGATTGCCGGTCACCGCGCCGACCCGGTTGCCGCTGACCAGGTGCCAGATCATCCAGTGCAGCGCGTGCTCCTCCAGCATCGCGTCGCCGTCGATGCACACCAGGTACTCCGAACGCGCGGCGAGTGCACCCATGCGCAGCGCATTGGCCTTGCCCAGGTTGCGGTCCAGGTGCAGCACGCGCAGCCGTGGGTGCTTTGCCGCCAGGGCGTCCAGCCGCGCACCGGTGTCGTCGCTGCTGCCGTCGTCGATGGCGATCACTTCGTAGTCGGCCGGGTAGCGCTGTGCCAGCGCCGCGCCGAGCGTGTCGTCGAGGTTCGCGGACTCGTTGTGACAGGGAATCAGCAGGCTCGCGAACGGTGGATCGACCATCAGCGGCGGGTCGTTGCGTGGACGCGAATGGCGTTCGCGCCGGAAGTAGTAATACAGGCCGCCCGACATCCAGAAGAACGCCATCACCATCGGGTAGTAGAAGGCGAACTGGAACAGGACCTGCAGCAACGGATGCATGTCCATGTCACTTCTCCGGGTACGGGAAGTTGCCGGCGGACATCGCCGCGCGGGCATCGCGGGTGGAGGGCTGGTCGGCGATGAAGTCGTCAGGGTACCAGGCGAAGTGGTGCACGCCCTGCGCCTGCAGCTGGCGGATCTGCGCGCGCAGGCGCTCGGCGGGAATCGGTTGCCCGCTGCGCCAGTCGACGGTCTGCAGTTCGAACAGGGTGTGCTGCAGCTGTGGATCATGCGCACGCACCGCGCCCAACAGCTGGTCGAGCCAGCGTTCCGGATGCTTGCTGCCTTCCATCCACGGCATCGCCATCAGTGCGGTCTGGTCGTAGGCCTTGTTGAACAGGTCCAGGCGCTGCGCGAACCAGGCTTCGCTCTGTGGGCGCAGCACCGGTTCGGCGTACAGGTTGCGCACCGTGGCCAGCTTCGGCCGCCAGTGCTGCGCGCTGTTGCGCAGTGCCAGGGTGAAGTCGATCAATGCCTGCGTGCGTGCGCTGCCTCCATCGCCGGCCGCCAGCGTGGGCAGCTCGGTGTCGCGCAGATAGCCATCGTCATGGAACAGCAGGCCCTCGAGGTACGAGTTGACCGCCAGGTCCTCGTAGATGTCGAGCATGATCTGGCGCGCTCGCGGGTTGGTGAAATCCAGCCGGTACATGCCATCGGCATCGCCGTTGCGGATCGCCAGCGCCTTGCGCTGCGCCGGGTCGGGCAGCTCGAAGCCGAGCACCGGCAGCCATGCGTAGACCTTCACCCCCGCACGCGATTTCAGCTGCCAGGCAACGCGGCTGAACAGGTCCGCGCGCATCGGCATGTGGCGGTTCGGGAAGTACAGTGCATCGGCGGTGTTGTTGCCGTCCGGATCGGCGAACGCCTGCAGGTAGACGTGCGTCGGCGCGATGCGCTTGACCCGCTCGATCAGCGCATCCAGATTGCGCGCCTGCTGTGCGGGGTCGGGGTCGTACATATCATCCAGGTCGATCTGCAGGGCACGGATGCCATCGAGCGCGACGTCGCGGCGCAGTTCGTAGGCCAGCGCCTCCACGGTCGGGTTGTCGCTGACCAGGAAGCGCGCCAGGCCATGCAGGTCGCTGGCCACCGGCGTGCTGCGGCCTTCCAGATCGAAGGACACTGGCATGCCCAGCTGCTCGGCAATGTCGTTGCTCAGCTGGTTGTAGGCGGCATACGGCCAGACGATGGCGCGCGGGCGCACGCCCAGGTGCTGCTGGATGCGTTGCACACTGCGGCCGAGATCGGCGCGCAGGCGCTGCTCGTACTGTGGCTCGCTCTCGTAGCTGTGCGTGGCCGGTCGGTAGATGCGGGTCACGACAGCAGGGGTGGAATTTCCCTGCGGGTTGGCAAGCACCCCGTGGTGCAGATCGTCGGTATGGCTGGCCACCTCGATCAGGCCGCTGTCGTGCATCTGCTTCAGCTGTGCCCAGGTGATGAAGTCGTCGCGGCCGAACGGGCGGTAGCCATAGTCGATGGTGCGGCCCGGTGCCATGTCCACGTAGTCGGTGATCACCGCCACCAGCGCCGGATAGCGGTAGGCCTGCAGCAGCGGGAAGGCCTTGTCGTAGACGCTGCGCAGGCCGTCATCGAAGGTCAGCAGTACCGGTTTTGGAGGCAGCGTGGCGCGCCCCTGCGAGGCCGCGATCACCTGCGACAGCGACACCGGGTGGTAACCGTGTGCCCCCAGCCAGTCCAGGTGGGCGGCGAAGTTCTGCGTGCTTACCGCATAGGTATCGGCATCCCCCTTGGCTGCGACCTGGTCGCGGATGTCGTGGTAGCTGAGGATCAGCAGGCCGTTGTCGATCGCATCGAGATGCAGGGCCTGCTGCGCGAAGGCCGGCGGCGCAGCCGACAGCAGCAGGAGCACGATCAGGCGCAGGATGCGGGTCATGTCAGTCTCCCCAGCGCAGTGCGGCTTCGAAGCCGATATGGCGTTCGCGATGGCCGTCGTAGACGGGCCGCGACCAGCGCACGCCATACTCGAACACGCGGCCCTGGCCCAGCTGCCACTCGTGCATGTACGACACAGACGGCACCAGCGCACTGCCGAAGCCGTCCTGCCAGTAGTCGCCCAGCGAGACGGTCAGCCGGTGCCGGAAGTGGCGTTCGTAGTGGCGCCACAGCTGCTGGTCGATGCGCAGGCCGATCTCGACCATGCGGTCGCGCTTCGGGTTGAAGTAGGGGGCATCGTCGCGGCTGCCACGACTGGTGTAGGCACTGGCCAGGCCATCGATCAGCCACCGTGGGCGGGTCAGCAGGCGCTGTTCAAGTGCGGTGCTGAACAGTTCGCGATGGTTGCCATCGTCGTATCGGAAGCGACTGGCGCCGAACACCCAGTGCGTGCGTTCGCTGCGCCGATAGTCGACCTGCGCACTGACGCTGTCAGCGGTGATGCCGGCCACGCGCGCCTGCATCGATGCCTCCGGATCATTGCGTGCGGCAATCAGTCCGGCATGCCAGTAGTCGTTGAACTGCCAGCCCACGCCGACGCGCAGGCCGGTATCGCCAATGTGGTCGTTGGCGCGCAGCACGGCCGCTTCCGCATCCAGCCGGCCGAAGCGGTAGCGTACGCCCGCGCCCAGCCACAGCGGGTCGATGCGCTGGTCCTGGAAATCGACCGAGCGCCGGTCGGCGAAGGCGAACAGCCGCCAGCGATCGTCGAGTACGGGTGTCTGGACCTCCATGCCATAGCGGCGATCATCGTTGCCCAGCGGCGAGGTGCCACCCCCGCCGGAACTGCGTCCGATGTCGGTCCATGCCTTCAGCTGCCAACCGCGATGCGCGCGCCAGGCCTGGTCCATGCGTTCGACGGCGGGCTGGGTGGGGTAGCGTGCGACCAGATCGTCGTGCAGCGGTCGCGCCAGGTCATCACGCTGCAGAGCGACGTAGGCTTCCTGCATGCCCAGCCGGGGCTCGATGTCGCGCGGGTCCAGCGCATGCGCCATCTGTTGCCGCTGCAGCGCCCTGCGTGGCCAGCCGCGCATCATGTAGACACTGCCCAGCGCACTCTGCAGGCCGCCGTTGCCCGGTGCGATGTCGACCATCGATTCCAGATCGCGCTGCGCGGTGGGCAGGTCACCGCTGTAGGCGCGCACCATCGCCAGGTTGAGGTCGGCCTCGTAGCGCGACCAGTTTGGATACGGCGACTTCCCGTTGCTCCAGCGCCAGGCAGGTTCCTTGTCGCGCCACGCCTGCAGCAGGTCGACGGCCTTTTCCTGCTGCTCGCTTTCCAGGTAGGCGTAAGCCAGTTCCGAATGCGAGGCGTCGCGCGTTGGATCGCCAGCGACCGCTGCCTGCAGCACCGGAATGGCTTCCTCCGGGTGCAGGGTGCCCATCAGCGAATCGCCCACTGCGGGCAGCACATAGTCGGGCAGGGCATGGCCTTCGGCCTGCAGTGCGCGGGCTTCCTCGCGCACCTGCGCATGGCGGCCCAGCCGGTTGAGCAGGATCAGCCGGTCCATGCGGATGCGCAGTGGCGCCTGCGCGGGTGGAGTGCCTTCGGCGCCCAGGTAGCGCTGCATGCGCGCCAGGGTTGATTCGGCCTCTTCCAGCCGGCTGTCTTCGCTGCTGCTGTAGGCCAGGCTCCAGACCACCAGCTTGGCCAGGTAGTCGCCTTCGATGCGCTGCTTCTGTGCAGCGTCGAACAGCTGCGGGCGCTGCTGGTACAGCGCCCAGGCGCGCCACGCATTGCCGATGTCGCCCAGGGTCAGTACGCGCAGCTTGAACAGCAGATCGTCGTTGGGCTGCTGCTGGCTGGCGCGCTCGATGGCGCCGAGGGCATCCAGCCAGCGGGCCTGGTCGCGGTAGCGGCCGATCTCGGCCAGGGCCGCCTCGCGGTCGGGCGGGGCAGCACTGCTGGCCCAGGCCAGGGCGGTACAGGCAAGGCCGACGCAGAGCGCCAGCCGGCGGTGGACAACCATTGGGGACCCCCTTGGCTTCCGAACCAGACAACCTGAAAAATGTGACGCACATCACATGCCAGATTTTGGGGTGGCCGTGGCCTGCGTCACTCCCCTCGCGAACTCCCATCCAGCAGGGATGGGCGAAACCAGGACAGCGACCTGCAATGTCTTGTCTGAAACGAGAGTCCCCCGCGCACCGAGTGGTGGCCTGGGCGGCGCTGCCGCCCCCATGCCCGAATGCCGGCACGCGGCAAGGATGGGCATTCGTGGGCACTATCCGCCCGGAATTGTCAGCCCGGCGTCAAAATGCGCAAACGGGCTGACGAGCGGTAGGTGGGGCCGGTTGCTGGCCCCATGCGGCTTACCAGAGGTCTTCCAGCTTGCGCGGCTTGCAGGCCACCCAGGAAGCGCACAGCATCAGGGTGGCGCAGCCGAACAGGAAGCTGAACGGGATCGTCCAGCCGTCGCTGACGGTGTGCAGCCAGCCGACCAGGAACGGCCCCAGGCAGCTGAAGCTGTAGCCCACACCCTGCATGAACCCGGACAGCGCCGCCGAGCCGGTGGGGGTGCGGGTGCGCAGGTTGATCAGGGTCAGCGCCAGCGGGAAGGTGGACGGACCGACGCCGAGCAGGCAGGCCCACAGCAGCGGGGCCTTCATCGGTGCCAGCAGCAGGCCGGTGAAGGCGATCACGAACGAGAAGAAGCCGATCAGCACCAGCGGGAACGGGTTCTGCAGGCGCACCGCCATCGACGGGATGACCAGCGACGGTAGCAGGCCCAGTGCCGAGAACACGGCCACCATCACGCCGCCGAACGCGGGCGTGCCACCGGCCTCGACCACGATGCGCGGCAGCCAGGTGAACATCGAGTAGGTCATCAGCGAGGTCATGCCGAACATGAGCGTCATGCTCCAGCCCAGCGACGTGCGCCAGACCTTGCCATGCGGCTGCGCGGTGGGGTCGGTGGCGTCGGCCTGCGGCTTCGGCGCGCGCTTGGCCAGCACCAGCCAGGGCAGTGCGGCGGCCAGTGCCAGCAGCGCCCACATGCCCAGCGACACGCGCCAGCCGGCAGCGTTGGCCATCGGCACCGCGAGCAGCGCCGGCAGCATCGTGCCCAGCTGCAGCACGCTGATGTAGAGCGTACTCATGGTGCCGACCTTGTTGGCGAAGTAACGCTTCACCAGCGGCGGCACCACCACGTTGCCGATGCCCATGCCGGCCAGCGCCAGCACCGAACCCAGCAACAGCGTGCCGACGTTGCCGGCGCTGGAGCGCAGCAGCAGGCCGGCCATCGCCATCACCATCGCCAGCAGGGTGGTGCGCTCCAGGCCGAGGCGCCGCGCCAGTGCCGGCGTGGCCACGCCGAACAGCGCGAACGAGGCGGTCGGCAGCATGCCCAGCACGCCGGTCATGGTGGTGCCGAAGCCGAACTGCTGGCCGAGCACGTCCAGCAGCGGGGTGATCGAGGTGACCGCAGTGCGCAGGTTGACCGCTGCCAGCAGGATCGCGGCAAACGCGAGGACGCGACCGTGCAGCAGCGACGGCGAATCGGAAGTGGAGGAACTCATCGGTGGTCCTTGCAGGTGTCGCACGCCGCAGCAACGGCATGCAGCGCCGGCATCGGTCTACGCCGAAGCGGCAGGTGGGGGTAGGGGCTGCAGGCGGGCCGGCAGCGCGGCCATTGTACGTGTGCGCTCTGGCAAGGTCCCGTCATGCGGGTGGCCTGGCGCTTGGCACAAAAAAACCCGGAGGACAGTGATGTCTTCCAGGCTTCTTGGTGACCACCGAAGTGGTCGGGGAGACAGGATTCGAACCTGCGACCTCTACGTCCCGAACGTAGCGCTCTACCAGACTGAGCTACACCCCGAAGGGAGCCGCCTATTCTAGCGATTCACCCCGATGGCGGCAAGGGGTGAATGCTGTTTTCTTCACACTGCCGAAGCAGTGCCACTTCAGGGAACAAAAAAGCCTGGACGACTTCACCAGGCTTCAATGCGACCACTTGAGTGGTCGGGGAGACAGGATTCGAACCTGCGACCTCTACGTCCCGAACGTAGCGCTCTACCAGACTGAGCTACACCCCGAAGGAGCCGCCTAAGATACCGTGTGAAGGCCAAGGCGGCAAGGTTTTTTTACAGCTCAGCGACGATTTTCTTTCTCGATACGGTTCTGCTCGCGGGCTTCGAACCACATGCCGTTGAGGATGGCCACCGTCGAGGCGAGGCCGGCGCCGAGAATCCAGGCGAAATACCACATGGTCAATCTCCTTTGTTCAAGGGTGTGCCGGCCGTGGGCCGGCACACCGGCAATCAGTAAGCGTTGGGGTTGTTGCCCATCTCTTCGGTGGTGGTCTTGCCCTTCAGCACGCGGTACACCCAGGTGGTGTAACCGATGATGATCGGCAGGAACACCGCCGTGGCCAGCAGCATGATCCACAGGGTCAGGTGGCTGGACGAGGCATCCCACACGGTCAGGCTGGAGGTGGGCTGGCTCGAGGACGGCAGCAGGAACGGGAAGATGGCGAAACCGACGGTCAGGATGATGCCGGCAATGGCCGCACCGGAGGCGATGAAGGCCAGGCCGCCGCGACGGGCACGCAGCAGTACCGCACTGGCCAGCAGGCCGGCCAGGCCCAGCAGCGGCGCCAGGATCGTGGCCGGCATCGCGCTGTAGTTGCGCATCCAGCCACCGGCGGCGCCGAGTTCGGCAGTCTTCAGCAGCGGATTGGTGGCGCCATCGGTAACCACCTGCGAGGTGATCTGGTAGCCCGGCAGGCCGAAGGCCACCCAGGCACCGCCCACTGCGAACAGCACGAAGGCGATGATCGCGGCGATGCTGCCGAAGCGGGCTGCACGTTCGGCCACCGGGCCGTCGGTCTTCAGTACCAGCATGGCGGCACCGTGGGCGACCAGCATCGACACGCTGAGCAGGCCGGCCAGCAGTGCGAAGGGCATCAGCAGGCCGAAGAACGAGCCGGTGTAGAAGATGCGCATGCTGTCATCGAAGTGGAACGGCACGCCCAGCACCACGTTGCCCACCGCCACGCCCATGATCAGCGCCGGGATGAAGCCACCGATGAACAGCGCCCAGTCCCAGGTGTTGCGCCAGCGTTCGCTGGGCATCTTGCTGCGGAACTTGAAACCGACCGGACGCAGGATCAGCGCGAACAGGATCACGAACATCGCCAGGTAGAACCCGGAGAAACTGACCGCATAGAGCGGCGGCCAGGCGGCGAAGATCGCGCCGCCGCCTAGGATCAGCCACACCTGGTTGCCTTCCCACACCGGGCCGATGGTGTTGATCACCCGCCGGCGCTCGGCGTCGTTGCGGGCGACGAAGGGCAGCAGGGTGCCCACGCCCAGGTCGAAACCATCCATCACGGCGAAACCGATCAGCAGGATGCCGAGCAGCAGCCACCAGATCACGCGCAGCGTGGTGTAGTCCAGAAGAATGAAATCCATCTTGGTTCTCCTGCCTCAGGCCTGGCCGGCGGCTGGCGCCGAGGCATTGTGGGAAGCATGCGGCTGGGGCGACTGCAGCGACGGCAGCACCTCGTCCGGACCCTTGCGGATCGCCTTGAGCATCAGCTTGATCTCGACCACGATCAGCGCGGTGTAGATTGCGGTGAAGCCTGCCAGGGTCAGCACGATTTCATGCAGGGCCAAGCCCGACGCCGCATAGAAGGTCGGCAGCACGCCATCGACAGCCCACGGCTGGCGACCATACTCGGCCACGAACCAGCCGCACTCGATCGCGATCCACGGTGCCGGCAGCGTCCACAGGGCCAGCTTGAGGAACCAGCGCTTGTCCTGGAAGTTGTTGCGGCAGGAGTAGTAGAAGGCCAGTGCGAAGAAGGCGATCAGGTAGAAGCCGAGGCCGGCCATCACGCGGAAGGTCCAGAACAGCGGCATTACGCGCGGCACGGTGTCCATCGCCGCCTGCGAGATCTCCTGCGGGGTGGCGTTGAGGATGTCGTCGCGGTAGCGCTTGAGCAGCAGGCCGTGGCCCAGGTCCTGCCAGTGGCGGTCGAACATCTCGCGTGCTTCAACGTCGTTCTTGTTGGCGCGCAGGCGCTCCAATGCACCGTAGGCCAGCTGGCCGCCACGCACGCGGTGTTCGGCGCGCTCGACCAGTTCCAGGATGCCCGGAATCGGCTGGTTCAACGAGCGGGTGGCGATCAGGCCCATCAGGTAGGGGATCTTCACCGCGTAGTCGTTCTGGTGGGTTTCCTGGTTCGGGATGCCGAAGGCGGTGAAGTCGGCCGGCGCACGCTCGGTCTCCCACATCGCTTCGATCGCGGCCAGCTTCATCTTCTGGTGTTCGCTGGCGGCGTAGCCGCTCTCGTCACCCAGCACGACCACCGACAGTGATGACAGCAGGCCGAACGCCGCGGCCACCGCGAACGAACGACGGGCCAGGTCCTTGTGCTTGTTGCGCAGCAGGAACAGCGCGCTGATCGCCATCACGAACACCGCACCGGTCACGTAGCCGGCGCTGACGGTGTGCACGAACTTGGCCTGCGCCACCGGGTTGAACACCACCGCCATGAAGTCGACCACTTCCATACGCATGGTTTCCGGGTTGAACACCGCACCGGTCGGGTTCTGCATCCAGCCGTTGGCAACCAGGATCCAGATCGCCGACAGGTTGGTGCCCAGTGCCATCAGCCAGGTCACCATCAGGTGCTTGACCTTGCTCAGGCGGTTCCAGCCGAAGAAGAACAGGCCGACGAAGGTGGCTTCCAGGAAGAAGGCCATCAGGCCTTCGATCGCCAGCGGCGCGCCGAAGATGTCACCCACGTAGTGACTGTAGTAGGACCAGTTCATGCCGAACTGGAATTCCATGACGATGCCGGTGGCGACGCCCATGGCGAAGTTGATGCCGAACAGGACGCCCCAGAACAGGGTCATCCTGCGCCAGATCTCCTTGCCGGTCATCACGTACACGCTCTCCATGATGGCCACCATGAACGACAGGCCAAGGGTGAGTGGTACGAATAGGAAGTGGTACATCGCGGTCAGCGCGAATTGCAGCCGCGACAGTTCTACGACTGTCTGATCAATCATGGCCTGGCTACCTCGTTGGATAGTGCCGTTGCAGGTGGCGGGAAGGGTGGTCTACGACGTGAATGATGTGACCGACTACTTCAAACAGCCTTGATCCAGATCAATGTATGAACAGGTGCCCCGGTTGATCGTATGCCAACCCGATGAAGACTGCGACCGCTGGCCGCAGAGGCCGGCCATTGCCTGCGCCTACAATGCCGTGTCTCCCCCGTTGCCCGTGAAGACCCCTTGAGCGCTGCCGAAACGACCCCTGACAGCCTGTCCCCGGAAGCCGAAACTGCCCGCCAGCGTCGTGTCCGCGCGGCGTGGCTGGCTGATCTGGCCCATTCTGCCCGGGGGCGCCAACGCCTGGCGGCCCTGTGCATCAGCCTGTCCGGTGCGTTGCTGATCGGCCAGGCCGCCGCGATCGCCTGGCTGGTGCAGCAGGTGCTGGTGGAGCGCGCGCCGCTGGCCTCGGGGCTGCCAGTGCTGGGCGGGCTGGTGGTGATCCTGGTGCTGCGCACGCTGCTGGGCAGCGCCACCCAGGCGGCTGCCGGGGATGTAGCCGATGCCGCGCGGCTGGCCCTGCGCGAGCGAGTGTTCGCCCGACTGCTCAGCCATGGCCCGTTGTGGCTGCGCCAGCGCCGCACCGGCGAACTGGGCGAACTGATGCTGCATCACGGTGATGCGATCGAGAGTTATTACAGCGGGTTCCTGCCGGTGCGCACCGAGGTGCTGGTGGTGCCGCTGCTGATCCTGGCCGCGGTGGCCTGGGTTGACTGGGTGGTGGCGTTGATCCTGCTGTTCACCGCGCCGCTGGTGCCGTTCTTCATGATGCTGGTGGGCTGGGGCGCCGAAGCCGCCGGTCGCGCCCAGTTGGGGGAGCTGGCGCGGATGAGCGGCCACTTCGCCGACCGCATCAAGGGCCTGGGCCTGCTGCGCCTGTATGGCCGCGGCGAGGCCGAGCTGGAGGGTATCGAGGCGGCCGCCGAAGGTGTGCGCGTGCGTACCCTGAAAGTGCTGCGGATCGCCTTCCTGTCGTCCACGGTGCTGGAATTCTTTGCCTCGGTGAGCGTGGCGATGGTCGCGCTGTACCTGGGCCTGAGCTATCTGGGCATGATGTCGCTGCATTCGGCGGTGCCGACGCTGGGCGCGGGCCTGTTCTGCCTGCTGCTGGCGCCGGAGTTCTACGCGCCGCTGCGGCGGTTGGCTGCGCACTACCACGACCGCGCCAATGCACTGGCCGCGGCGGCCGAGGTTGAGCGTCTGCTGCAGTCATTGCCGGACGAGCAGGGCCTGATCGAGAACGAGAGTGCGCCGCTGGCTGTGGAACCGGCCGAGGCCGCGTTGCCGCCGCTGCAGGCGCAGGGGCTGGTGCTGCGCCCGTTGGGCGCGCCGCACGACGTGCTGCAGGATCTGGATGTGCTGCTGGAACCGGGCCAGCGGCTGGCCCTGGTCGGCCCCAGTGGATCCGGCAAGAGCACGCTGCTGGAAGCACTGGCGGGCTGGCTGCCACCGCGTGCCGGCAAGCTGCACCTGCGGCCCGGCGTGCAGGTAGCCTATGCCAGCCAGCGGCCGTACCTGTTCCACGGCAGCATCGCCGACAACCTGCGCCTGGCCGATCCCGGCGCCAGCGACGCGCGGTTGCGCGCAGTGGCCGAGGCCTCGCAGGTGCTGCAGTTCGCGCAGCGCCTGCCACAGGGACTGGATACGGTGATCGGCGAGCGCGGCTTCGGCCTGTCCGGTGGTGAGGCACGTCGCATCGGCCTGGCCCGCCTGCTGCTGCGCGACCCGCAGGTGCTGCTGCTGGACGAACCCACCGCGTTCCTCGATGCCGATACCGAAGCGGCGCTGCTGCGCAGCCTGGCCGCCTATGCACGCGGCCGCAGCGTGGTGGTCGCCACCCACAGCCTGGCGGTGATCGCCTGGGCCGACCGTTGCCTGTTGTTGCCGGAAGGTCGGTTGGTGGAACCGGCACAGGCGGTGCGCGCATGAGCCGTTCGCCGGATTCGTTGCGTGCGGTGTTCCTGCGCCATCGGCCGCGCCTGCTGCTGACGATCCTGCTGTTGTGGACCACCATGCTGGCCGGCACCGCACTGCTGGGCCTGTCCGGTGGTTTCCTCACCGCCGCTGCATTGGCCGGTGCGGCCGGCCTCGGCCAGGGCTTCAACTTCTTCTCGCCGTCCGCGGGTATCCGCGGGCTGACCATGGCGCGCATCGTGTCGCGCTACTTCGAAAAGCTGGTGGGCCACGACGCCACCCTGCGCATCGCCCGCGACTTGCGCGTGTGGTTCTTCCGCCGCGCGCTGCCGCTGGCACCGGCACGGCTGGGGGCGACGCGCACCGGCGATCTGCTGGCGCGCCTGCTCGGTGACATCGGTGAAGTGGACGGCCTGTTGGTGCGTGCGATCGGGCCGCTGGTGGCGCTGGGTGCGCTGACGCTGGTGGCGGTGGCCTCGGCGGCGCTGATCCTGCCGTCGGCAGCAGTGTTGCTGGCAGTGCTGGCGCTGCTGATCGCTTTCGGCGTGCCGTGGCTGGGTGTGCGCGGTCGTGACGATGAAGAGGCGGACCGTGCCGCGCATCGCGCCGCACTGCGCACCGCCGCCTTTGAAGGGTTGGAGGGCGCGGGCGATCTGGCCGCGCTGCATGCCGATGCGGCGTGGCAGCTGAAGGTGCGCGTGGCCGCCAAGCAGCTGGCTTCGCGGGATCGTCGGCGCCGCTGGCGCCTGATCGCGGCCTCGACCCTGCATGGCCTGGTCGCAGGGCTGGGGCTGGTGGCGATGCTGGCACTGGCGCTCCACGCGGCCGAACAGCAGCGTATCGCGCCGGAAATGGCCGCGGGCCTGGTGTTCCTCACCGTCGCGCTGATCGAACTGTGGGCCGGGATGGGGTTGGCGTGGCAGTCACTGCAGTCCGGGCGGATCGCCGCTGATCGGTTGCAGGCCATCGTCGAGCAGGCGACGACGGTGGAGGATCCCGCAGCGCCACAGCCGGTACCGCAGGCCGCGCGCGTGCACTGGGATGACGTGCATTTCCAGTGGCCAGGCGCGGTGCGACCGGTGCTGTCCGGCCTGCGGCTGACGTTGGCGCCTGGGGAACGCATCGCCATCCGTGGCGACAGCGGCAGTGGCAAGACCACGCTGTCCAGCCTGCTGCTGCGGCTGTGGGATCCGCAGCAGGGGCGAATCACCTATGGTGGCCTCGACCTGCGCGATTTCAGCCAGGCCGACTGGCATCGGCAGCTGGCCTGGTTGCCGCAGAACGCGCCGGTGTTCGCCGGCACCGTGGCCGAGAACCTGCGCCTGGGGGATCCCGATGCCAGCGACGCCGCCTTGTGGGCAGTGCTGCGCCGCGTGCGCCTGGGCGAATGGGCCGAGCGCAATGGTGGCCTGCAGGCCTGGGTGGGGGAGAACGGCGCGACGATGTCGGCCGGCCAGGCGCGGCGGCTGGCGCTGGCCCGTGCACTGCTGCGCAATGCACCGATCCTGTTGCTGGACGAACCGACCGAAGGCCTCGACGTGGATACCGCACGTGCGCTGCTGCAGGACCTTTCCGGGTTGCTGGACGGGCGCAGCCTGTTGATGATCACCCACGACGACCTGCCTGAAGGCGTGGTCGATGCGCAGTACCGGTTGCGCGATGGGGCGCTGGTCCGCGAACTTTGACCGATGCACATCCGCGCGTGGCGTGGATCTACTGTAGAGCCGAGCCCATGCTCGGCTGCCTCGGTACTGAGCCGAGCATGGGCTCGGCTCTACAGGTTGGCTATCGCGAAAACTCGCGCAGCATCACCGCGATCGAGGCCACGTTGGCCAGCACGCACAGCCAGAACACCCACTGGAACGAGGCTTTGCGGTGCTTGTGGCGGAACATCGCCTGGCCCAGCAGCGCGCCGGGCCAACCGCCGGCAAAGGCCAGCAGCTGTAATGTGCGCTCCGGAATACGCCACTGCTTTCTCTGCGCCGCGCGCTTGTCGTGGCCGTACAGGCCGAACGACACCGCGCTGGCGAGCAGGCACCACCCACCCAGCCACAGCGGCAGCACGCCGCTGACCGTCAGCGCGATCAACGCGCCGAACGCGGCCAGCGCGAGATTACGCCGCCATGCCACCTACAGCGCGTCGAGAAAGCCGCGCACGGCCGGGCCGAAACGCTCGAAATCGACGAGGAAGGCGTCATGGCCCTGTGGCGATTCCAGGCCGATGAAGCGCGCATCGGCGCCGCCGGCGCGCAGGCCGTCGGCGACCTGTTGCTGCTGCTGCACCGGGAACAGGATGTCGGTGTTGGCGCCGATCGCCAGCGCCTTTTCCACCCGGATCTTCGCCAGCCCGGCCAGCACGTCGCCGTCGGCATATTCAGCCAGGTCGAACCAGTCCATCGAGCGGCTCAGGTACAGGTAGCAGTTCGGATCGAAGAAACGCACGAAGCGCCGTGCATGGCCTTCCAGATAGCTTTCCACCTGGAACTCCAGGCCGAACGGATCGTCGTCGGTCTGGTCCGAATCCAGCCGCACGCGGCCGAAGCGGCCATCCCACTCCAGCGCGGAGCGGTAGGTGATCACGCCCAGTTTGCGCGCCATGCGCATGCCGGACTCGGGGTACTCGGCATCGTCGTAGTGGCCGCCATTCCAGCGCGGGTCAAGGCGGATTGCCTCGCGCTGCAGCGAGCGGATCGCGATCGAGAACGGCAACGCCTGCGCGCTGCCGGAAATGTTGACGTGGCTGCGCGCGATGCCCGGATGCAGCATCAGGATGGCAAGGGCCGTCATGCCGCCCATCGAGTTGCCGACCACGCAGGCCAGCCGCTCGATACCTAGTGCACGCACGACGTCGACGGCGGCGCGGGCACCGTCTTCGATCGACAGCTCGGGGAAGTCCAGGCGGTAGGGCTGACCGTTGGCCGGGTTGAGCGAAGCGGGGCCGGTCGAGCCCTTGCAGCTGCCCAGCGAATTCACGCACACCACGAACCAGCGGTTGGTATCGATGGGTTTGTCGGGGCCAACCATCGCTTCCCACCAGCCCGGTGCCGGGTTGGCCTCGTTGGCCGCTGCATGCGCGTCTGGGGACAGGCCGGTCACGATCAGGATCGCATTGCTGGCATCGGCCGCCAGCGTTCCCCAGGTCTCGTAGGCCACGCGCGCGCCGTGCAGGGCGCCACCGCGCTTGAACGGGAACGGCGAGGGCAGGGCGTGGAAGCGGGTGCCGGGCGGGATGAATTCGGTCATGCACGCATTCTAGCGGGGCGGCATGTGGAGCTGGCGACACGCTGGTTTCCAGCAGCGGTTGGACGCGGACCGGACCGTCGTATCCACGCATGGCGTGGATCTGCTGTAGAGCCGAGCCGATGCTCGGCTGGCGGGCGCCGGCAACCCAATCGCAGCCGAGCGTGGGCTCGGCTCTACAAGTCAGGGAAACCGCAGCTCAACCACGCCGTCATGCGGCAGCGTCACCCGCACCACGTCGCTTTGCAGGTCGCCCTCGCTGCGATTGGCGCTACCAGTACGCGAGATGCGTGCCAGCACTTCCACGTCGCGATGTGCCGACAGCGGCGCGGTCGGCATCGGGCTGTCAGCGTCGCCCAGCCCGACCGTGGCCGGGAAACCGGCCAGTGGCAGCTTGCGTGCGGCCACCGGCATCTGCGGTCCACCCACGGCGCGGGCCAGCACGAATACCCGGGTGCTGGCCGGCCACTCGGCATTCTCCAGCGCAGGCAGCTGCACGCGTACCTGCAGCAGCGCCGCTGGTGCTGCAGGGGCGGCATCGGGTGCCAGGCCTGCGGCTTCGCGGGCGATGGCGATCTGCGCCTGCAGCGCCTGCGCGGCGCCGGGCTCAAGCCGTGGCAGCAGGCCGCTCCACACATCCGCGGCCTCGGCATTCTTTCCGCGCTGGCGCAGGGCGATGCCCAGCAGCCAGCTGGCGCGCTCGGCATCGGGTGCCTGTGCACGCGCCTGTTGCAACCAGGCCATCGCGGTGTCATCGAACTGCTTGCCGGCATCGGCCTGCGCACGTGCCTGCGCCGCTTCCACCAGCACGCCGGGGTCTTCCGGGGCGAGAGCGGCGGCACGTGCGAAGGCGTCCGCCGCGGCTGCGGCGTTGCCCAGTTCGGCCTGCGACCGGCCCAGCAGTGCCCAGCCATCGGCCCGCTGTGGGTCACGCTCCAGTGCATCCTGCAGGGCCTGCACGCCATCGCGCAGGGTGGCTACCGACGGCGTCGGTTGGACCTGTGCTGCACGCGGATCACCGACCAGCAGATACAGGCAGGCACCGGCCACGCCCAGTGCGAACACGCCGACCGCGAAACCGCGACGACCGTGGTGGCGCAGCGGCCACAGCACCAGCGCTGCCATCAGCGCAGCAACCAGACCGGCCAGCACCGGCAGCCAATGGCTCACCATCCGTCTCCTTCATCGGCCTTGCCGGCCGGTGCTGCGCCGACCGTACGGCCACGACGGCGGACAATGCCCAGCACCACCAGTGCGCCGGCGCCGAGCATCAGCAGGGGACCGCCCCACAGCAGCCAGGTGCCCGGCTGCAACGGTGGTTGATAGAGCACGAACTCACCGTAGCGGGCGACCAGGAACTGCTTGATCTGTGCATCGTCGTGGCCCTGCTGCATCAGCTGCAGCACCTCGCGGCGCAGATCCTGCGCGATCTGCGCGTTGGAATCGGCCAGCGACTGGTTCTGGCACTGCACGCAGCGCAGCTGCGCGGCCAGGTCATGGAAGCGGCGTTCTTCGGCGCCATCGCGGAACTGCAGCGGCTGCGGATCGTGCAGCGGCTGCTGTGCCACTGCGGCCAGCGGCAGCATCAGAAGCAGCAACGCCAGCAGCCAGCGCATGGGCTCAGGGCGCCGTGTGCAGCGTGCTGCCGGCATTGCCCTGGGCCTTCTCGATCTTTTCCAGCGCCGGGATCAGCTTCTCGTCGACTACGCGCTGGGTCATCGCACCGCTGTACTTCCAGCGCACGATGCCGCTGCCGTCGACAAGGAAGGTCTCCGGTGCAGCGGTCACGCCCCAGTCGATGGCGGTGCGGCCTTCAACATCACTGAGCACGACCATGAACGGGTTGCCCAGCTGCTCCAGCCAGTGCAGGGCATCGGTCGGCTCGTCCTTCCAGTTGTAGCCGATCACGCGCACGCGCTTGCTCTCGGCGAAACGGGTCAGCACCGGGTGTTCCTCGCGGCAGGCCGCGCACCAGCTGCCCCATACGTTCAACAGGTAAGGCGCGCCGCGCAGTTCGTCGCTGTGCACGATCATCTCCGGGTCGTGCAGCACCGGCAGGGCGAACGCCGGCGCCGGCTTGTCGATCAGCGCCGAGGGCAGCACGTCGCGCTGCGGATCACCCGATTTCATCACCCCGTAGATCATCAGCCCGAGCAGGCCGAAGAAGAACAGCACGCCGATCACGATGGCTACCGGCGGCAGCGGGCGGGAGGGGCGC
>NZ_VMBJ01000250.1:0-232 GCF_010608305.1 Stenotrophomonas sp. AS012628
CGCTGTGGCGGCGGACGCGGCTACGGGAGCGCTGCTGTCGGTGCAGGCTGGATCGCCGTTGCTGTCGGTGGAGCGCGTGTCGCATACGTTCGGCGACAAGCCGGTGGAGCTGCGCCGTGGCCTGTACGTCACGACGCGGCACTACTACCAGAACGAGTTGAATTGATGACGCGCCGCCAGCCTGCTATGCGGGGTGGCGGCGTCTTGATTTGTGCGACGTGCAACAGCGTAT
>NZ_VMBJ01000251.1:0-232 GCF_010608305.1 Stenotrophomonas sp. AS012628
CTGGGATAGCGAGTGGCGGGACGACGAGGCGCGCGAGAGCGTGATCGTGTTCATCGGCGACAACCTGCCGGAGGACAGTATCCGCGAGGGCTTCGAACGCATCGTCGAAGGCCGCTGAGGCGCATCGACGCCAAAGGAGCGTGGAAATGGACAGGAACGCATTGATCGGCGCCTGGCGGGAGTGCATCCGTGGCGCGGACAAATCCTGGGTGCTGTTCGCCCAGGGCACTTG
>NZ_VMBJ01000252.1:0-231 GCF_010608305.1 Stenotrophomonas sp. AS012628
GTGCCGCGTCGGGCGCGCCGAGGGTCGCCTCCAGGTCCAGGCAGACGTGCCCGTGGCCCAGTTGGTGGCTGGTCAGCGCCGCCGCCAGCAGCACCTGGGGATCGGCCTGCGGCTGCAACTCGACGAGGAAGGCGACGAACGCCCGGTCCAGCGCCCGTAGCCAGCCGCGCGCCACCCACAGGTCGAGCTGGCGCAGCAGGTCGTGGCGTGCCGCCAGCGGTTGCGCTACCT
>NZ_VMBJ01000253.1:0-231 GCF_010608305.1 Stenotrophomonas sp. AS012628
GATCAGCATCGCCTCGCGCTGGCCCACCAGCAGTTCCGAGGACACGGCGAAGATCGCCTTCTCGCCGGGGTTGTAGACCTCCAGCCGCAGCGGTTCGGCGCTGGCGGCGAAGACGCCGGCGGCACCCAGCAGGGCGGCGGCGGCGAACAGGGAACGAAGCAATCCATGGCGCGACATGAGCGGTTCTCCAGGCAGTGGGATCAGAGGCTTGCCATGTTAGTTGCTTGAAAG
>NZ_VMBJ01000254.1:0-231 GCF_010608305.1 Stenotrophomonas sp. AS012628
TGCCTGACCTGGGCCTTCCTGCGCGACGACTTCTCGGTGGCCTACGTGGCCGGCAACTCCAACAGCGCGCTGCCCTGGTACTACAAGTTCAGCGCCGTTTGGGGCGCCCACGAAGGTTCGCTGCTGCTCTGGGCGCTGATCCTCGGTGGCTGGACCTTCGCCGTGTCGATCTTCTCCCGGCAACTGCCGGAGGTCATGCTGGCCCGCGTGCTGGCGGTGATGGGCATGATC
>NZ_VMBJ01000255.1:0-230 GCF_010608305.1 Stenotrophomonas sp. AS012628
TTCTTTGCGCCGCCTATGCGTTCGGCGACGATGAACCGCAGCTCTGGTTTCCTGACGAGCCCTGCCCCCAGGACATCGTCGACCACGTCAAGGCTGGCGGCGAAGTCCACGCCTGGAACGCCAACTTCGAACGGCTGATCTGGCTGTACGTCGCAGGCCCGAAGTACGGCTGGCCGGTCCCTGACCTGCGCCAGTACCGTTGCATCATGGTCCGCGCGATGGCGATGAAC
>NZ_VMBJ01000256.1:0-230 GCF_010608305.1 Stenotrophomonas sp. AS012628
GGCCAGGATGGCGTTGACCGCGCGCGGATGCGTGTTCACGAATCCCGGGGTGGCTTCGTAGAAGTTGAACACCGGCAGCTCGCTGAAATCGCCCAGCGTGCGTGTCTTCAACGCCTTTTGTGCCAGCGCGTGATACGGATCCCACACGACCCACGCATCGACCGCGCCGCTCTCGAAGGCTGCGCGCGCTTCAGCCGGTGGCAGGTAGATCGGCTGAATGTCCTGCACCG
>NZ_VMBJ01000257.1:0-230 GCF_010608305.1 Stenotrophomonas sp. AS012628
TGCTCGACCTGGCCGACCTGGCCCAGGTAGGGTTGGCTACCGTCCAGGGGCCGGAACTGGCCCTGGCCAAGGGACTGCCAGCAGCAACTGTCGTACGCCCCGATGCGCCCGCCACCCGCGGCGAACACCGCTTGCTTGACGACATCCAGATGGCTCTCAGGCACATAGAAACACAGCTTGTACATCGTTTTCTCCGCACGAATCGAATGCTGCACGAGGCGGTCGGTGGT
>NZ_VMBJ01000258.1:0-229 GCF_010608305.1 Stenotrophomonas sp. AS012628
GAGCTGATGCGCCTGGCGCAGAACCACACCACGCTGGTCGTTGCGCACCGGTTGTCGACCATCGTCCGTGCGCACCAGATTCTGGTGATGGAGCACGGTCGCATCATCGAGCGAGGCACGCATGAATCGTTGTTGCGTGCGGAAGGCCGTTACGCGCAGATGTGGCGCATGCAGGCACGCGAGCCAGAGCGCGTTGCCGAAGAAGCAGAAGACGCCCGAGCAGGTTGAG
>NZ_VMBJ01000259.1:0-229 GCF_010608305.1 Stenotrophomonas sp. AS012628
GCCCACGCCCTGATCCCGCCGCTCATGCCCAGCGTGGCGAAGAGTTGCAGCAGGCAATATCCCAGCCAGACCCACGGAAACCAACGTACGCGCAAAAACGCCACAACCACCAGCCCCAACGGAAACACCAGACCTGCAAGCGCCGGCAGCGATCGTGCCGCGCCGCCGCCCGTCTCGCCCGACATCAGCACCATGGCCATCGCCAGCACCACCATCAGCACCGGCAGCG